>DAOTWI010000301.1:0-6083 GCA_034436075.1 Roseiflexus sp. | reverse complement strand
CCTCGCCCCGTGCGTGCTGGTGGGCGTTTCGCCGGCACGACGGGGCGGCGTTAGGATATGTCGGCTACCATGGTACGGCTGTGCCGGGGATGGGCTATGCCCTGCGTGCTGATGCATGGGGGCAGGGGCTCGCTACCGAAGCCGTGGAAGCCGCACTGTCCGCCGGATTTACCACGCTTGGGCTAAACCGGGTAGAGCTATGGATCCACATCGCCAATCAGCCTTCCTGGCGGCTTGCTGAACGGCTGGGATTTACGCGCCGGGGTCAATTCTATCAGCGGTATGCCCATGCCGCCGCGCCGCACGAAACGCTGGTCTACGGTCTGCGCGCCGATGAATGGGCGGCGCGGGTCCGGCTAACCCCCGCGCGCCCGCAGCGGGAGATTGCCTTCAGTACCGTGGAACCAGTGATTGACGTTCCAGATGTTGCGGCTACGGTTACCTATTATACCGAACGTCTTGGGTTCGCCTGTGAAGTCATGATGGGCGAGCCGCCATCACTGGCGATCGTCGCGCGCGGTGAGTGGACCATCCCTGCCGTCAGGCTCTGCTTTGTCCAGCGTGACGCGCCTATTCCGCGCTCAGGTCGGCTGTATATCATCGTCAGCGGCGCGATTGATGAGTTACACAACCAGTATCGCAACAACGGCGTCACTATTGTCCAACCACTCACGACTCAGCCTTGGGGACGGCGCGAGTTTACCATTGTCGACCTGAATGACCAGCGGATCACCTTTGGCGCGGTTATCTAGCGAAGTTGACGTTTGGACACAACATCGTAATACAAGGGAAAATTCCGCCACACTGAAGGAGGTGGCATGACGAGCTTTCGCATATTCCTGCTCAGCATGACCGCTCTGCTGCTGCTGAACTGCGCCGCGCCTTTCCTACCTGATCCAGCGGAATCGCTTGCGCCAGCGCAGGCTAATGACCCGGTCGTCATCACCTTTGGCGCGCAGGAGTTTCAGCGCGCCTTCTACGAACCGCTGATTGAGCGGTTTCATCAGGAAGAACCAGCGATCCGCGTCCAGTTTGTCGCGACCGATGCGGCCTATGCGGCGCGGCAAAGGGACCCCGACCCGGACGCCGCCCTGCGGCGGATTGTCGCGCTGGCTGATAGCGCGGTGGTGTACACCATCCCCAGGGCGTCGCTACAACGCGGTTTCCTCCGTGATATGACGCCATTAATCGAAGCTGATCCTGCGTTCGATCGTGCCGACTTTTACCCCGGCGCGCTGGAACGCAGCCGTATTGATAGCAGTCAGTTTGGCGTTCCGGTTGACGTTTCCACGCCAGTACTGTCATACAACCGTGATCTCTGGCGCTCCGCCGGTTTGCCGCCGCCGCGCCTGGACTGGACGTGGTCTGATTTGCTTGCCGCTGCGGCGACGCTGGCTCGCACCGGCGGCCAGGGGACGGAAGTGTATGGTCTGGCGGATTGGGGCGCGTATCTGTTGTTGACCGCGCTCGCGCTGGAACAGGAACCGGATTTTATATGGGGCAAGGCGGGTGAGGCGCAGCTTGATACGCCAGTTGTGGAAGCCGCGCTCACACAACTCGCCGCGCTCAAGCAATCTGGAGCGCTACTCTACCTGCCGCCATCCAGTATGCCCGACCGGCTCAGCGCAACGATTCGGGAGGGACGCGTTGGGATGTGGGATAGCCAGTTACTCGCTGGCGCTCCTGGCGATGCAACACTGGCTCTGGACATCGGCGCAGCGGTAGTACCGCCAGTGAAAGGGTATGAAACGCGGTTTGGCCGCGAACTGGTGATAAGTAACGGCGTTCGGCATCCCGAAGCGACCTGGCGTTGGATTGCGTTTCTAAGCCGGCAGGCTGTGCCGGAAATGGGCTCGCCAACCACGCCGCTGACCACCTTCCCCGCGCGTCGTTCACTTGTTGAGCGGAGCGGCATCCTTACCCGGCTCGATCCGGAAACACGCGCGGTGATTGAGGCGATGCTTGAGCATCCATCAGAAATCGCAGCGCCATTTGACCCGGCGCGCGATCAGGCGCTCACACAGGCAATCGATGCAGTCCTTATTGCGGGACAAACGCCAGTCGCCGCGCTGGCTGATGCCCATCGGATCTATGCACAGTCGTTTGCCGAAATGGCGCTCACGCCATCTCCCGGCGCGATTGAACCAATCGTCGTCGCTTCCCCAATCCCTACGCTCGCGGCTCGCCAGGATGTTCCCCGAATAACCTTTACGGCAATCTGGGCAAACAGTCTCTTCCAGCCGCTGGTTGACGCCTTCAACCGTGAACATCCCGACATGTATGTTGAACTCCGGCCCGATGTAACACGTAACGGATCATTCCGCCTCGCCGATGTCGCGCGTGAGAGCGATGTGGTGCTGTGGACCGGACCGGCCATTGGCCAGGATCGTAATGCGGTGCTCGATCTTCGCCCTTTCGCCGACGCGGATCCGCTTTATGCGCCGGAAGATTTCCCGCTGGCGCTCCGCTCGCGTTTTGGCGATGGTCTGGCGCTATATGGCGTTCCCTACCAGATGAGCCTGTGGGTGCTGGCATACAACCGCAGCCTGTTCACGGATAGCGGCGTTCCTCCGCCCCAACCCGACTGGACTCCGGATGATTTTGTACTAGCCGCCGCGGCACTAAGCAGCGGTGAAGGGCCAAACCAGCGCTATGGGTTGTATCGCGCTGATACCACCCTGCTCAATCTGTTCCTTGATAATGAAGGCGCCGAACTGGTTCTTGGCAGCGGTGAATCAATTCAGCCGAATTATACCGATCCAAAAGTCGTCGCCGCCGCGCGGGGCTTTATCGACTTTGTACGCGTGAGTACGCCCGATGCCAGGCTGAACGGCTACCAGCGCACCACATGGGGAACCGCCGATAACCTGATCGCTGAGGGGCGTGTCGCCATGTGGTTTATCTTTTTCAGCTCGCTAGTTGACCCGGCGCTACGTGATGTACCGATATCCATGGCACCCGTGCCGCGTAGCGCCTCTGGTGAGCGGCGGACGCCTTTTTCGGCCATGGCGCTCTTTGTTTCATCCGAGACCGCCTATCCGCGTGAAGCATGGACCTTTGTCTCATGGATGAGTCGCAATCCGCTGATCTCAGCCGGGTATGTCCCTGCGCGCACATCACTGGCGCGCGCGCCTTCCTTCCAGGCAGCCATGCCGCCTGGAATGGCGGAAGTCTACGATGCATACGCCGAAGCGTTACAGCGGCCGGATGATATGTCGCGGTATCGGGATGCGGCAACTGGCTCAGTCGTATTTGACTTTTTCTGGTTTTATCGCGCAGTTGACCGGGCTATTCAGAATCCCGCGCTTGATGTGGCGCGCGAACTTGATGCAGCGCGGCGGTTGACTGAGGAATACCTGATCTGTACGCGTAGCGGCGCGACGCCGGCGCGCTGCGCGCATGATGTGGATCCTTCCTATGAAGGATTTCAGCAATAAACAATTCAAGGAAAGTCTATAATAATGTCACTCATCGCGACATCCTTTGGCATGATTCGCCCCTGGCGGCACGATGACAACGCGGCGCTGGTTCAATACGCGAATAACAAATCTATCTGGCGCATGATGCGCAATGGCTTTCCGCATCCATTCGACCAGGCCGCCGCGCAGGCGTTTCTGACGGCAGTCAGCAGGCAGATACCAGTTACATTCTTCGCAATCGCTACGGCGGAGCAAGCCATTGGGGGAATCGGCGTCACGCTTGGCAGCGATGTCCACCAGCATTCAGCAGAACTGGCCTACTGGCTTGGCGAACCGTTTTGGGGGCGCGGCTACGCTACCGAGGCAATTCAGCGCTTCACCAACTATGCATTTGCCGCCTACAACCTTATACGAATCTATGCCCAGCCCTATGCGGCCAACACAGGATCCATTCGGGCACTTGAAAAAGCGGGCTATCAGCTTGAAGGGCGAATGCACTACAGTGTGATCAAAGAAGGGCGGTTGCTCGACCAGTTGCTGTACGCAACAATTCGAGCCGCCGTGCTGGATGGCGAGTGAGCGCGGAGTGTTGAGGCATCCCAGCTTATGGCAAAGTGCAATTCGATTTCGCCCCGGTGGCGCGTGACGAGCATCAGATGCCATGTGTCGTGATCAAGCTTGTTACTTGTCGCTGTAGGCGATGCACAGCCGCCAGCAGACAAATCATTCTGAGGATGGGGTATTTCCACATCATCGTAGGCTGCCTATCCCGCTCGGCTAAACAATTGGCGTTGCATGCGCCGAAATCACCTGCCAGCGATCATCCCTGCTGGCGTAGACCCGGGTGAAGCGCACCGTCAGAGTGACTTCCTGCCCATCACGGCCCAGACGCCGCCGTAGCGAACGCCCGGTGACCACCGCACATCCGGGATAGACCTGAATAGCAACATCATCATCGTCAATGCTCACAAACGTGAATGGTTGTTCGCGCAGCAACCGCAGCAACTGCGCCTTGGTTGTCACTGAACCATTGGCGTTCGTATTCATCCAGGTATCAGCCAGCAATCGATCATGCTGTGCGACATCGTTCCGCAGCGTCGCATCACGAAGCTGGCGTTCAAGATCCTGAATATGGCTGGAAACATTCGTACGAATAATCGCTTCCGACATCTCACCTGTGCGCTCCGGAGTTCGCACGAGTGTGATAATGTCGGCAGGGGTAGCGATCCAGAAGCCGGCAAATCCGTCCGGGAGTGGCTCAATCTCATCGCGGCGCGTCATTTGTCGCTGATCAAGATAGCGCTCAGCGGCTGCCAGATCATCCGTGATAACCTCAAGCCATAACTCCGCCTGGCTCAACTGCTCAACCTTGTCTATCCATAGCCGGTTTGTTCCAAAGGCGAAGACAACACTGTGCGATTGTTGTTCAATCAAAGGAAGACCCAGAATATCGCGATAGAACGCGACCGTTCGATCAAAGAGGTGCGGCGGAGTCTTGAGTGCAATATTACGTCCGCCAGTGAATGATGGGCGATCATATTGATTCATTGGTGTTCCTCTACGAATTCAGAGAACGCTGGCTTTTCCCGCGCGACGATCAGCAACACGTTCCCGCATTGTCGTGAAGTTGGACGCGAATAGCGCAAAGTGTTACAACCATATATTAACAGGGCTCTCGCGCGAAACGCCCCTGCAAAAGGAGAGGCGGCGCGCATGTAATTATAGGGAGTATATCGGTGATGGTCGTGCCCATCAGCTCCTGCAACAGCTCCATTACCGGCGGCTCGTGCAGGAACCAGAGCCGGTGCAGCACACACCAGAGCCGGAAGGCCGGGTGGCTCACCTGGCGGTCGGTGATTAGGACATGCGAGGCCGGGACGAAGGGCTCGTCACCACTGAGCCTCGGAGGTGATTGCGGATCGACTGCCTGGGCGCGTGGTTGATCACGTGATGTCATTGGGTGCCTCTCTTTCAAGCCGTGAATGGCTGCCATCACACGGCGTTGTGTCGAACGATCCCGGTCGTTTTCGGGCAAACCCCCACTTGCACCGTGCCATAATGGGCGGCACCACAAAACGGCGTGTCACGCCACAGCGCAGCAGCGCGATCACAGCTATCGATGGACAGCTGCGATCGCGGCAACGTGTGGGTTACAGCGCCAGGGAACGACGCGATGCGTCAGGATATAAATGTGTCAGGGGGTGCTGCTGTGGTGCGCCGCTTCGTGCAGGAAGCGGCGCGGACGCGCAGCCCGGCGGGTGGACGCGCCAGCGTGACTGATGACGCCGGAAACGGCGTCGCCTGTAGATGACCAGGGAGACAAGCGGGCGGGGAAAAGCAAGCGCACTGCACACCAACTCCGCTGCGCCGACGCTCCTGTTCGTTGGCCGAGCGAAACCGCATTGCAATGGGCTATGCTGCGACTTCTTGCCAAGGAACGTACCTACGAGGGATGGTCGTTTTCGTGAAAGAAATAGTGCACGTGCTCTCGCCATACTATCGCAGACAGAACATATGTTCTAGTCTATTCACTTCGTTTCCCTGCCTGTTTCCCCCTGTTTCACCTCCGCTTTCCCTTGCGCTGTAGTGATTCTACATCGAACATCTGTTCCCTACTCTACCTCCATCACCAGTGCCCGTTGCCGAACTCAGCATATGGCTCCC
>DAOTWI010000300.1:0-9176 GCA_034436075.1 Roseiflexus sp. | reverse complement strand
GGGGGGGGGGGGGGGCAGGGGGGGCGCGTCTGCACCCTTCCGATGATTCACCGGTTGAGTGTGGCGAAGAATCCGCCGCGTCCTGATGCATTATAACCTTCGTTGCACTCAGAGCCGCAAAAGTCAGAAAACTTCGTTTACCGACCAATCAGTCGCCAACCCGGATGCGGTATAGCGTTGAAAACCCGGACTCCTCCGGTATAATAGGCTCGCATGCTGCGCAGCAGAGAGGAGAAACATATGCGGATCGCTATCGTGTCGGATATTCATGACCACATTTCACGTCTGGCGACGGCTCTGGAACGTGTACGCGGCGCTGATGCGCTGATCTGTTGCGGCGATCTCTGCTCGCCGTTCATCATGAAGCAGTTGGGCGAGAGGTTCGCCGGTCCGATCCACATTGTGTTCGGCAATAACGATGGCGATCTGTTTCGTCTGACCGCCACTGCGGCGCGGTTTCCGGCAATCACGCTGCACGGCGCCTTTGCCGATCTCGATCTCAATGGGTTGCGGGTTGCAGTGACGCACTACCCGGAGATCGCTATGCCGTTGCTCGAGAGCGGGCGCTACGGGCTTGTGTGCTGTGGGCACAACCATCAATACACGGTTGTGCAGCGCGGCGCCGTGACGCTCGTCAACCCCGGCGAGGTGATGGGCGAACTCTACGGCGCCGCCACCTGCGCCATGTACGACAGCGAAACTGGCGATGTCACGCGGTATGATCTCTAGCTGTGACGAACAGCGCATCCGCTATGCGATCGATGTCGTCTGCGCGCATTGTCAGGCGCTGGCGCTCACTCCGGTTCAAGGCGCGCTGGAGATCGAGAAACAGAGCATGCAACGCCATCAGTGCGTCTGAAGGGAGATCGGGATCGAGTTCGCGCCGGGCGCGGAGGATGTCTGGCAGTTCCGTCAGCGTTCGGTCATATGCCCAGCGCAGGGCGCGACATTCGGGCGGATGGCTGTGCTGAACAAGGAAGACTCGTTCAGCCTCGGCGAATGCGCCCGTGATCGCTTCGAGTGGATACGTTTTCACCACGAAGCGCAAACGTCCACGGTGAACGACGGCGCTGTGCGCCAGGTAATCCCGCTGCGACGCGGCTTCTCGATGCACCAGGGTTGCGCGCGGCTCGTAGCGAATGCGATAGCCAGCGCGCCGCAGACGCACGCAGAGATCGACATCCTCGAAGTAGGCGGGGCGATACCCCTCATCGAACAGTCCGATGCGTTCCAGCGCCTGGCGCCGCAGAGCGACAGCGGCAAACGTCACGAACTCGACATCGTGCGGCGTATCGTACTGTCCGCGATCCGGTTCGTATCTCCCAATATGGCGGGAGAGCGCCAGGGGCCAGTCGAGCGTGAGACCGGCGTGCTGGATTGTTCCGTCAGGGTATCGGATTTTGCATCCCACTGCGCCGACCACAGGGTCGGCAAAGGGTGTGGCGATAGCGCCAAGCCATTCCCGATCAACCAGTGTGTCCTGATTGAGAAGCACAATGATGTCTGGCAGCGGATCGCGCGCCAGCAATGCGCGGACCCCGACATTCATTCCGCCGGAATATCCCAGGTTGTCTGGATTTCTGATCAACACGAAGGTGGGAAAAAGCGCGGCGATCTGCTCCGGCGTCCCGTCATGCGAGTCGTTGTCCACCACCACGACGATGTCTGGCGCCGGGTCGAGCTGGCGCACCTGTTGCAGGCAGGCGATCGCTTCGGCGCCGCCATTCCAGGTGAGGACGAGAACTGCGCTACTCATCGCGTCGCTCCGCCAGCGTGAGCGTATCGATGTCCGCCGTTGGCGGAATGGTGCGCGGTGGTGCTGGCGGCGGATCGCCGTAGAGCGCCGCGCGCAGGTTCTGGTCTGCTTCGTGCAGTTCGGCGATCTGCCCGGTGATGTCGCGCGTCTGATGGGAAAGCAGGCGGACGGCAGTAATCAGGCGGGTGATGTCGCTCGCAAGATGGTCCTGATATTCTGCGATCGTATAGGCGGCGCGGATGACGGCAGCGTTGTGATCGCGCTGATGCGCGATCAGCGGTGCGATCAGGGGCCAGACAATCCGATCCAGGACGAAGTTTCGCACTGTTCCCGGAAATCCCTGTGCCGGAGGGGTCAACCGATCAAGCCGCCAGGTTGCTTCGAGCGCCTGCAATGCACTGTTGCGCTGCGCCTGAAGCGTCTGGCGCCGATCCGTCTGCGGTGTTTCCATCTGTTGCACCGCCTCGGTCTTCTCGCGTCGAAGGGCGGAACGCAGTTTCGGTGCTGGCGCGGACGCGAGAAAGGCAACGATCGGCTGCGCCACGGCGGTCCACGTATAGTGCGGCGCCAGAGCGCGCGCCCGCGCGGCAAACTCATGACGCTTCGCCTCATCAGTCAGCAGGGTAATGAGTGCGCTGGCAACCGCGTCCACGTTCTCTGGCGGGGTCGCCAGCGCGAATCCGTGTTCTCGCGCCAGCGCAGCCGCAGGGTCGCCGTCGCTGAGCACGGCTGGCAGACCAGCCCACAGGTAATCGAGCACCCGTGAACGGATGGCGGCATACGCCATTTCGAGGTGCTGGCGGTGGAGCGACACCGCGATGGTCGCATCGAGAAGCATATTGGCGCGGTCGGCGTATGAAACCCACGCCTCGTAGAAGAAAACATGGCGATTGAGCAAATCCAGTTCGGACGCCAGGGCGCGGGCTGCGTCGGGCATGCGCATCGGCGCCGCACCACCGGGATGTTTCCCTGCCATGAAGACCAGGCGCGCAGTGGGAACGGCCGCGACGACCTGTGTCATTGCGCGAATGAGCGTCAGTGGGTCCAGCCAGTCCCACAAACCGCTGTTCCAGAGGATGACAGGATCGGTCTCGCCAATGCCAGGAATGACGCCCCGTATGCCAGGACCGGTGCGCACCGGCGGGTTGTCGGGCAACCCAAACGGCACAACCGCGACCAGACGGCGCAGTATCGGGTCGGCGTCGATCTGTTCGGGAGTAATGCGACCAGCGGACATCAGCGCGCCGAGGTACAGATCGCGCTGGCGTTCGGTGGCGCAGAGAAACAGGTCGCCAGCGGCGAGTTGCCGGTTGAGCAGATCGATGTCGTGGCGGGTGCGATTCTGGCGTTCCGGGAGTGATGCGTTGCGGAACAGTTCGATGTTCTCCAGCAACGTCGGGTCGTACATATCCAGAATCAAGGGTTGTCGCACATCGGCCAGTTCCGGGTGCGACTCGAGCAGAAATCCGTTCGCCAGAATGACATCCGCCTGGCGCAGATATTCCGCCAGCGAGGCGCGGTCGCCCATGGCAAAGTGACCGGTGCGCACCCCCGGCGCAACCAGATCGATGGGTTGCGGCGCTGCCAGGGTCACTTCGGCGTGGAGCGATAACACCCGCGCCAGTTCCCAGGCGCGGATGCCTGGACCTGCCATGCGCTGGCCCACCACATCATGGCTGATGATTAACAGACGCATACGTTTTGAGCGGGCCTCACCGCCGTCGCCTGCCGGCCAGCAGGCGCAAGAGCCGCATCACACGGCCCTCTTCGAGACGATGGATGAGGTGTTCAAGATACAGAATATGGTCATTTTTTCTGGCAATCTCGGCTTCGAGGCGCACAACGCAGGCGCGGCGCTCTTCAGCAAGGCGTTCAGCCTCTTCGCGTCCGGCAACCGCCTGCGCCACCTGGTTGCGTTGTTCGATAGCCAGTTCTCGAAGTTGCCGGTTGGCGTTCCAGAGTTCCCAGAAGCGACGTTCATACTCGCGCACAATCCGGTGGAGCGGTTCGGCGCGACGCCGGAAGCGCACCGCCCAGGGTGTGATAAATGAAGCATCGAAATCAACATCATGGAAGAAGCCGTGGCGCGCAAAACGTTCAGCCCAGTACTCCGGCGGGTTGACGTTGAGGTGCGTCGCTTCTTTATGGTCGTGCGGTGATGACGAGAAGAGGATATCATCGCTCCAGGCGCACATGTTCGCGATTGCTGCGTCTGCATCGGCGCGCGGCATATGCTCCAGCGCTTCGATGCAGACGATTAAGTCGTAGCGGCGACCGAACGGCTCGGTGATGGAACCAACCCGAACGTAGGGACGCACCGACTCGTCCGCCTGAGTAATCGCGTACTCAGAAATGTCGATCCCCTCTGCGTCCACGCCTCTGGCGCGCAACTGCTCGACGAGCATGCCAAATGCACACCCCGCGTCCATCACCGAGCGGGGCCCAATCTCAGCAACGATGTGATCGGCAAGTCTGCCAAACGTGGCGAGCCATTGCTCATCGCGCTGATACGGTGAACCGCAGCCCGTCCGGTAGTACCAGGCATCAAATAATTCGCCCGAACTCATCACTCGCGTATCATGCGACATACACGCGCTGCGGCGCAATGACTCGCCTGCCGCCGCCGCAGAGGCTCTGATGCGTCATCTTCGCTGCCCATCCGCCGGTGAACGCAGCGCCCGGCATTATACCAGAAGTCATTGTTCCGTTGGTTTTCTCAGTTCTCGGCTCTCACTCCTCACTTCTCACTTCTCACTCCTCGAAAAATACGATATTGGTTAGAAAACAGTTACATGCATCGTGTACACTAGAGCCGTTGTCGAGCGGGTTGATCCGCCGGGAGTGAAGCGCTCCTGGCGCTATGGTGTGAGAGGAAGATATGCGCTATCTCCTGGACCAGCGTTCCTACGACGAGATGCTGAAGCAGCCGTACCATCCGCGCGATTGCTACGTGCGAAATCATGAGTACTGCCATCATTTATACATCGACGGCGTCAAATACACGGTGGCGCGCGCCGTCTACGCCTGCATGAAAGAAGCGCAGGCGAAAAACGACGCCGATGCTATGCTCCATCTCCAGATGCACGTTTCGGATCTGGAGCGGTTGATCGGCGCAGCGCGGGCGCGCGGCGAGAATGTGCAGGCGCTACGGTTACTCGGCGATCCGCCGCCGAGCGACGAGGAAGCGCGACCGCAACTCGACAATTCATTCTTGCCGAAGACGCCGCAAACGATTGAGGAGACCGGACTCAATCGCACGTTTCTGACGGAACATTTCCTGCGCATTCTGTACAACAAAGGGCGCGCAACCGGGCGTGAGATTGCGGCGACGATGGGGGTGCTCTACCAGATCATCGAACCGATTATCACCGACCTGCGCAATGTTGAGCAGATCGACATCATCGGGCAGCGCGGGTATGGTGACATCAACTACGAGTATGTGTTGACGATTCGCGGGCACGAAGCAGCGCAGGCGGCTATGGATAAAACGCAATATGTCGGTCCCTGCCCGGTGGTTCTCGACGACTGGATCGCATCAGTCAAGGCGCAGACGGTGCGTCACGTGAAGGTGACCCGGCGCAACATCCGCGACGCTTTTGAGGGATTGGTCATCGATGAGTCCATTCTCAATATGGTCGGTCCGGCAGTCAACTCTGCATCATCGGTGATGCTCTTCGGCTACCCCGGCAACGGCAAGACGACAATCGCCGAACGGATCACGCATCTGATGGGCGACGACATTTTCATTCCCTACACGGTGTATGCCGACGGCGCGATCATCAAGTTCTACGACGCCGTCATTCACGAGCCGCCGCGCCGTTCGTGGGACGATGAGATTGACTATGATCGACGCTGGGTGCGCATCAGCCGCCCGGTGGTCATCGTTGGCGGCGAGTTGACCCTCGAGCAGTTGAACCTGATCTACAACGAAACGTCGAAAATCTATGAAGCGCCGTTCCAGATGAAGGCGAACTGCGGCATCTTCCTGATTGACGACTTTGGGCGGCAGCAGGTGCGTGTATTCGACCTGCTCAACCGCTGGATCGTGCCGCTCGAAAAGCGCTACGACTATCTGAATACGGTTACGGGGCAGAAGATTCAGATCCCGTTCGACCAGTTGATCATGTTCAGTACGAACCTCGATCCCAAAGACCTCGGTGACGACGCCCTGCTGCGGCGCATCAAGTTCAAGATCGAGATCATCGACCCCACCGAAGAGCAATGGCGCGAAATCTGGAAGATTATGTGCAAAGTGCGGAAGGTGCCCTATGATGATCGCAGCATTGATTATCTGGTGGCGAAGTGGTTCCGCGCCGATGGGCGTCCCTTTCGTATGTGCCAGCCGCGCGACATTCTCGACCAGTTGATCTCGATTGCGCGCTACAATATGGAAACGCCTTTGCTCACAGCAGACTTGCTGGATGCGGCATGCCTGTCGTATTTCCCAAGCAAGGAAAAGAAGAACTTCGGCGCGAAAGTGCGGCTCGATCTCTGATCGCCGGCAAACCAATGTCGTGAAGACAACGTAGAACTCATATGAGTTGCAAACCGCGCCAGCGAGAGGAGTTCAGGACATGATGACCGCACCCTTCGCGCCGCTTGCCGGTCACCAGTATATGAATCTGACTACATTCCGTAAAAGTGGTCAACCAGTGCCGACGCCGGTCTGGTTTGCCCAGGAAGGGGACCGGATCTATGTGGTGACATTTGCCGCATCGGGCAAAGTCAAGCGCATCCGTGCCAACCCGCGCGTGCAATTGACGCCGAGCGATGCGCGTGGGAAGCCGCTTGGCGAGACGGTCGAAGCGCATGCGCGCATTCTCGACTCGCCGGCGCAGGAAGCCGGGCATCGGGCGCTGGCAAAGAAGTATGGCGTGATGTACTGGATGTTTGCCGCGTTCTGGAAGCTGCGACGAATGACGCCAGTCTTTCTCGAAATAACGCCTGTACTGTAAGTCGATCGCTTCCTGTCCATTCGGACAAAACGATAGAGGTGCAGCGATGCTGCGCCTCTATCGTTGTTATGGAAAAGGATGAACAGTTAAGTTGCATGGTATAATGCGCGCTCGGTGTATATGAAAAAGAGAGTGCAGGCGTGTCATACGCTCTCGCGTTAGGTCCCTTCCACCCTGCGTGGCTCGGTCCGCAACGTTTCATTCTGCGCATCGCCAGCGATCGCGTGGTCGATGTCGAATATCAGAGCGGGTTCAACGAGCGCGGGTGCGCCGGGCGTTTGTCGCGGCTGGCGCTGCCTGATGCGCTGCACCTGGTTGCCCGAATCTGCGGTGAGTGTTCCTTTGCTCACTCGCTGGCGTTCTGTCAGGCGCTGGAGCGCCTGTGCGAGCGCGATGCGGGAACGCGCGCCGCGCTGATCCGGGTGACGGCTGCGGAGCTGGAACGAGCCGCTTCGCATCTGCGCGCTGCTGGCGCTGTCCTTCACGCGATCGGAATGGATCAGCGCGGCGCGTATCTCGAAACCCTCTCGCGGCAATTCCGTGTGATGCTGGCGCAGGTGACTGGAGGACGCATTCCGCCGCCAGTCTGCGCACCGGGCGGGTTGACGCGCGATCTGCCGATGGACGACCGGAACGACCTGCTGGCGCTGCTGCCAGGCATGCGCGCCGATCTCTATCGCTTCATTGATCGCCTGATCGATCAACGCCTCTTGCTGGCGCGCACGATTGAGGTCGGTATGCTGCCGCGCACGGCAGCGGAGCAGTTTGGCGTGCGCGGTCCGATGGCGCGCGCTTCCGGCATCCGCCGGGACGTCCGGGCGGATCAATCGTATGCGGCATACGCTATGCTCGACTTTAAGCCGATCGTGCAGGAAGGCGGCGATGTATACGCCCGGTTGCTGGTGTTCCTGCTTGAAGCCTACGAGAGCGTGAAGCTCGTTGAAACGGCGCTGCAACGTCTCCCTGAAGAAGACCCGATTGTGGAACTGCCGCAGGACATGCCGCGCGGTCAGGCATCTGCGGCGGTCGAGGGTCCCAGGGGCGCGATTCGCTATATGGTCGAAAGCGATGGGGTGCGGTTGATCCGTGTCCAGATCGATACGCCGCGCCAGTGTGATCGGTTATTGGCGCGCACACTGTTGAGCCGGGCGCAACTGGACGATGTGATGGCGATTCTTGGGTCGATTGCCGTCTGCGTCGCCTGCGCCGAGCAATAGGTATGATACCGCTGGCATTCATCCTGCCGCTGATGGGCATGGTCGCCTGTCTGGCGTTGAGCCGCTTTGTCGCCTCGCGACTGATTGGTCTGGTCGCTGCCGCTACGCTTTTCCTCAGTGCGATCCTGATGGTTGCCGGGCGTTTTGCCCGCGACCTGCCCCTGACGGTTTTCGACGCTGTCTGGTTGACGTGGAACGATGCATCGTGGCGGATGACGCTGGTCGTTGATCCGCTGGGATGGTCGCTGGCAATGATTGTCTATGCTGGCGGCGCTCTCGGTCTCCTGGGTTCCGCATTGGCGCTGCCATCAGACCTGCGTGGTTTTGGCGGGTTATTCGCCGCCTTGCTGCTTGCGCCGGGGATAGCAGCGGTTAGCGCGTGCAGTCCAGGGTTGCCAGTGCTGGCATGCGCGCCGATCATCGCAGGCATCGCATGGTTCGTGGCATGGCGATCAAGCGGCGCATTGCCTGGGTCGGACGCTCCGTTGATTCTGATGGTAACCGGCGGTTTTGCGTCGCTGATTCTTCTGGCGATGCTCCTGATTGAGCGCGCTGATCCGGCAGGAGCGTCACCGATCCTGATCGTCGCAGGCGTGCTGGCATCCGCATGGATTTTGTGCGGTCTTCCGCCAGCGTATGCGTCGCTGTCCGCCGCCCACCTCGCGCCTGCCACGCTGGCAACGATGGCGCCGCTTGGACTGCCACTCATCGGGATTGTGGCGCTCGTGCGGTTGCTTCCCGATCATCTGGCGTCGCTGGACCAGAATGCCCTGGCGGTGGTGACAATAGCCGGTGTGCTGGCATTCGTGCTCGCCGCAGCGCGCGCGGTGCAGTCAACCTCGCTGCGGCAGATTGTGGCGGCGCAGTTGAGCGCGCAAACGGCGTTGATCGTCGTCTGCGCCGGAGGCGGCTACGCGGCTTTCGTATCGGTCGCTCCTTCATTGGCGATTCACGGGTTGATTGCGACGCTGGCGCTGGCATTGGGGGTTGCAGCGCTCGAGCGGCGGAGCGGCAATGATGATGTGACCACGCTGACGTATCATCCCGAAAGCGCGCTGCACATCACTACTGTTGGGGTGGTTCTGGCAGCGTCTTCGGCAGTCGGTCTTCCCGGAACGTGGGGGTTCTGGGCGCGGTTCTGGTTCTTTGATGCAGCGTACCAATCGGTTCCCTGGGCAATAGCGCCGTTGCTGGCGGGCAGCAGTCTGCTGGCGCTGGCGCTGGCGGCGCCGCTGGTGCGTTTCTGGC
>DAOTWI010000299.1:0-10570 GCA_034436075.1 Roseiflexus sp. | reverse complement strand
GAGAACTGAGAACCAAGAACTGAGAACCAAGAACCAGGAACTGAGAACTGAGAACCAAGAACTGAGAACCGAGAACTGAGAACCAGGAACCAGAAACTGAGAACCAGAAAGCAAGAATTCACACAAACGCTCGGAGCGTGGCGTCAGGGGCGTTGGCAAAGAAATCGGCGACGATCGCCCGGATCGGCAGTGTTGGGGATGCCAGGATTCCGTCCGGCGGGATGGTATCGACATGTTTGAAGAGTTCAGCAACCGGGTCTGGCTCGCTGCATACCATCACATCGCGTTCAGCAGGGCGAACGATCCAGTATTCCGGCACAGCGGCGCGCGCATACGCCTTGCGCTTGATCTCCAGGTTCTGTTCGGAGTTGGACGGTGAAACAACCTCCACGATAAGGTCCGGCACGCCGTAGATGCGCCGATCGCGGATTATTCCCAGATTCGCTGTTCGCACAACCAGAATATCTGGCTGCACCGGGTCACAACCGGGCATGAAGACGCCAATCGGCGCCCACAGCGTGACGCCGAGGCGTTGATCATCAATCTGAACGAAGAGCGCCCGCACAATCTGACGCACAATCCACTGGTGAAACGCGCTGGGCGCTGTCGTCGTGTACAGAACTCCGTCGATCACCTCGTACCGATTGCCATCGTCAGGAAGCTGCTCCCATCGCTCGCGGCTCCAGTCGGCGCGCAGGGATCGCAGCGCGCGTTCGGGATCGACGTGTACCATCGTCATCGCACATTGCTCCCGCTGTCTGCCAACGACAGCGCCGATTGCAGGGTCGCTGCCGTGCGCATCTCGTTCAAACCGGCGCCCAGGCTGATAAGCGTTTGCGCAACTTCGGGACGGATGCCTGCCAGAATCGTCTCAGCGCCCATCAAGCGCGCCGCCTGCGCGACGATCAGAACATACGCGCCAGCGCTGACAAACCCCTTCTTTCCGAGCAACGCCGCCGAAGCAAACACGAGCGTCGCCAGCCCAAGGTTGATAAAACACCCTGCCGATGGTTGAAGCAGGGTCAATGCTATCCCAACACTCAACAACAGCGCGACTATGCCGAGTGATAGGGGGACCAGAATGCGTCCGCGCCGCCGGTTGTCAGGAGTGCGGGCTGTGACATCGGTCAGGGAGGATAACAGGCTGGTCATTGCATCGCTCTCCGCTGCATGTGAACGTGACGGTTATCCTTGTGGACTCGATTGTATCACGCACTGCAACAGGTTGACAAATGGTAAAAATCCTTTTCGCCACGCTTCTCTCTCCTTCTTGCCTCTTCACCTCCTGCCTCGTTCCTTTCACCAGCCTGCGGTATAATAATCATCGTATTCCGACACCGTTATCCGACACCGCTACGAGAACGCCGTATGAACAGCAGCCGTGACCGCATGCTCGACCGCATCCGCGCCGGTCTGCGGGCGATGCGACCATTTCTGGAGGACGAATCGGCGCGCGCATCGCACATTCCGCCGCCCTTTGTCCATCCGATCACCCACGACGACCTGGCGCAGCAGTTCGCTGCTGAACTGGCGAAACTTCAGGCGCACCCCCATCTCTGTGATGACGACGAAGCGGCGCTGGAGATTATCGCCAGCATTATCGACCAGCATCAGGCGAAAGACGTTATTACGTGGGAACTGGAGAAGATCGATCTGCCAGGACTTGCCGATCTCATCGAGCAACGCGGCATCACGCGCCTTGACGGGCGGATTGCCACTACGCCTGAAGAGCGCACCGCACGCTTGCAGGCGCACGAGCGCGCGCCGGTCTGCATTGCGGGAGTCGACGCCGCGATCGCCGAGAGCGCAACGCTTGTCGTTCACAGCGGCGAGGGACGAGCGCGCATGGCGTCGCTGCTGGCGCCGGTGTTCATTGCCGTGGTGCGTCGAGCGCAGTTCGTGCGCGGTCTGGGAGAAGCCATCGAGCGCATCAAACAGAACTATGGCGATGTGTTCCGCGATGCCAGCGCGCTGACACTGATCACCGGTCCGAGCCGCACGGCTGACATCGAACTGACGCTGACGCTCGGCGTACACGGGCCGCGTGAGGTGCATGTTGTCATTATCGGATAGAATATATGCGCTTCCCGCAGGTTTGATAACGATTCAGCATTTCTTTGGGCATACCGCCAGAGGCGCGCCCCCTGAGCCCTGAGCCCTGAGCCTGTCGAAGGGTCGAAAGGGACGCGCCGCCGCCCGTGCCCTGAGCCTGCCAAAGGGCGGGCGGCAGCAATGTTCATACACCTGCGGAAGAATGGAGCGCCGTTACGCTTCGACTTTGACGCCGCGCCAGAAGGCGATATACCCCGCAATGCGATGGGCGGCTTCTTTGGGTTCGGGGTAATACCACGCTGCATCGCGGTTCACCGAATCGTTGACGACAACATCGTAGTAACTCGCAACACCCTTCCAGCCACATACCGTATGGGTTGCGCTGTCGCGCAGAAATTCACGTTTGACCGAGTCGGGCGGAAAATAATGGTTGCCTTCGACAATAATGGTTGCATCACTCTCGGCGATCACAACGCCGTTCCACATGGCGCGAGCCATATCCCGTTTTCCTCCACACAAAGATGGTGCTGGAAATCTCTGTTTGCCAGCGTGCTATAATTCCAGTACGTAACTAATCGCAGAAGAGATCTCATGCCCGGAAACGTGACCCGCTCCAGCCCGTTCGGACTGGTCAGCGGCATTCCGCAGCAAAAGAGCGACCTGACGCTGGTCGTGACGCCAGCCAATCCGTTTGCCCCTGAAGCGCGCAAGGGTCAGCTGCACATCGTGGTCGAAGCTGACCAGGATGTATCGCGGGGACGTGACGCCTGTTTGCTGGTCATGCGCACAATCCGCCGCGTCTTCTACGAGGACCCGGCGTTCTCCGTGACTTCTTCGCTGCGTAAGGCAATCCTGGCGGCTAACCGCGCGCTCTACCAGCAGAACTTCAACGCGCCGCCGCAGAAACGCGCGGTCGTCGGGTTGACGTGCGCCGTTGTCAAGGATCGGGACCTGTTCATTGCGCAGGTCGCCCCCGCGCAGGCGTATGTGATGGCAGAGGGCCGGTTGCGCGCCCTGCCCGCCAATGCTGCCTGGGGCGGACCCGCCTTCCCGTTCCGTTCGCGCGCGCTCGGCGCAAGCCTCACGATTGAGCCAGACCTGTATCGTGCTGTATTGCGCCCCGGCGATGGCATCCTGATCTGCACGAGCAACCTGTCAGACCTGCTTTCGCGCGACGACGTCACCCGCCTGCTGCGCACAGCAGAACCGGACGACACCGTCACCGGCATTACCGAGCTGTGCCGTCATCACCAGATCGCCGATGCTCACGGCATCGTCGCCATGACGTTTGCGCGCCTCAGCCCTGCCGCGCAGGCGTCGCCATTCAGCGCAGCAGGGGTCAACGAACGGGCGCGTTTGGCGTTCAGCGGTGTGGCGGAACGTCTTGCCCGCACAGGCGCTGACATTGTGTGGCTGCTGCGCGGTCCAGCGGAGCGTGACGCGCGCAGACGCGCAGAGGCGACCCGCGCGCGTCTGGCGGCGGAAGAGCGACGCCTGAACCAGCCCTATGAAGAGCCGCCGTATTCCGCCGATCCGCCCCCTGCGTCACAACCGCTCAATCTGGGGGAGCCGTTGAGGAGCGATGCGAATCATCGCTCCTCGTCAGCGGGGCGTTCATCGACGCAGATGCCGGTTGCGCCCAGCGCACTGCTCGGAGAAGTCTCGTTTCGTGACGCGCCAGCGCCAGAACGGGTGATCGACCTGAGCGACACCCCCGTGCAGGAAACGTTCAGTTATCGCGCGCGCATGAAACGACCAGGCATGCAATCATCGTCGTCTGGAATCGAGGGTCTTTCCAATCCCTTCGCTCGTCTCGGCGATGCGATCACACGGCGATTACGACCACGTCCAGGACCGCCGCCACGCGCGCTGCCCCGCCAGCACCGCTCGGACGGACTCAGTTACCGGCGGCAAAGCCCGCCATTTCCCTGGTTGCTGCTCCTGCTGCTCGTTTCGTTCGTCAGTCTGCTCATTCTGTACGGCACGACGCTGAGTCGCGAGCATGCACTGCGCGAAACCGAGAACGTCCTGGCAGAAGCCGAACAGGCGGTGGCAGCCATTCGTGAGGCGCCGGATGAAGCGACCGCACAGGAACGCCTGATTGAAGCCGAGGAGGCGCTGGCGGCGCTGCGCAGTTCAGACCTGATTACGGCAACGGCGACAAATCGCCAGCGGTATGATGAGTTGGTGCGCGAGTATACCAGGGCGCTGGCAGCAGTCCAGAAACAAACCTATTTCGAGGATCTGACCGAGGTCACACGCCATCCATTGCCTGGAGGTCTGTTCGATACGGTCATTGTGCCTCCGCCGCCGCGCACCGTGACCGATACTGTGTTGTTTGGTTCGCTGTACATGCTCGATGCAAATGCGGGCATTCTCTATCGCGCGCCACGCACTGGCGGAGCGGCGCAGCCATTCCTGCGCCCCGAAGACGTGATCGGTCCTGTGAGCGTCGGGCGCGTCCGCGCTGCGGCCTGGCGCATCGACAACATTGTGGCGGTGGCGCAGAGCGGCGAGAGCGGGCCGTTTACGTTCTATTTTCGCAGCGGCAACGAATGGCGCTACAGCATCCTGGCAGGCAGCGAGGAGTGGGGACGGGTTGGCGAGCGTTTTCGCGCAGTCAACTATGAAGGAAATCTGTATGTCCTCGGCGCGGCGCGGAATAATGTGCTGCGCTACCTGAGCGGCGAGTACGGCTCGTTCCCGCTTCCCTGGATTCAAAACGATGGCGGACGATCCGTGGAAAGCGCGATCGATCTGGCAGTCGATGGCAAAATCAATCTGCTCATGCCGGATGGGCGCGTCCTGATCTTCGCAACCAACAGCGCCGGTGAGCGCGCGTTTGAACGCGAGATACTGGCGCCGCAGATTCGCCCGCCGCTGGTGACCGCCGCGCGCTTCTTCGTGACCGGTCCGCCGGACAGCGGTTCGATCTTTCTGGTCGATACGTTCAATGGTCGTATCATTCAACTCGACAAACAGACCGGCGAGGTCATTCAGCAGATCAGCGCCCCGCCCGACGGACCGATCACGCTCGACCAGCTGTTCAGCGTCTTCGTCGACGAGAGCGGCAGCCGCCCGGTGCTCTACATGGTCAATGGCGGTCAGATCGTGCGCGGCTCGCTGCCCGACCGTCCCCGTCCATTCCGTGAATCAGCCGCGCCGGCGCCAGCAACCACACCATGAACGGTCTGCAATCAGCGAGGAGTCTCAATGGAACTGGCAACCACCACATCGACTCCCTACACCGCCAATCCGCTGCGTTCGGGGATGCGCATGCAGCGCACACCGCCGCCGTGCGCTGTGGTGATCTTTGGCGCTACCGGCGACCTGACTCATCGGAAACTCGTTCCGGCGCTGTACCATCTCCAGCGCGAACGGTTGCTCCCGCCAGGGTTCAGCATCATCGGGTTTGCGCGACGCGACTGGAGCGACGACTATTTCCGCGAGTCGCTGCTTCAGAGTGCGCGCCAGCACTCCCGTTCCGGGATCGATGACGAGTTGTGGCGCGGTTTTGCTTCTGGCTGTTTCTACATTCGCTCTGCATTCGATGAACCGCAGGGATATGCCGAACTCGCCAGGCGCCTCGACCAACTCGATAGCGAACGCGGCACCGGCGGCAACCGCCTCTTCTACCTGGCGACGCCGCCGGAGGCGTATGGCGAGATCGTGCAGCGTCTCGGCGAAAGCGGTCTCAACCGGTCGCCCAACGGCGGCTGGACTCGGATCATTATCGAGAAGCCGTTCGGTTCAGACCTGGCAAGCGCAAAGACGCTCGACCATGCCGTGCATCAGGTCTTCGAGGAGCGCCAGATCTACCGGATCGATCACTACCTCGGCAAAGAAACGGTTCAAAACATCCTGGTCTTTCGCTTTGCCAACGGCATTTTCGAGCCGCTCTGGAACCGCCGCTATGTCGATCACGTGCAGATCACGGTGGCGGAAAGCGTCGGCATCGAAGGGCGCGGCGGCTACTACGACCGCACTGGCGCCTTGCGCGATATGGTGCAGAACCATCTGCTGCAACTCCTGTCGTTGACGGCGATGGAGCCGCCGGTTGGCTATCGCGCCGACGCCGTGCGCGATGAGAAGGTCAAGGTGTTGCGCGCCATCCGCCCCATCGAACCATCCAGGGTCGATCAGGCAACTGTGCGCGGTCAGTACGGACCCGGCGCCGTCGGCGGCGTTCCGGCGCCCGGCTACCGTGAGGAACCGGCGGTTGCGCCCGACTCACTGACCGAGACCTTCGTGGCGCTGCGGCTGTACATCGAAAGCTGGCGCTGGGCAGGAGTGCCATTCTTCCTGCGCACCGGCAAGCGGCTTCCCAAACGCGCCAGCGAGATCGCCATTCAGTTCAAAATGGCGCCGCTCATGCTGTTCGAAAACGGTCCGCTCAGCGGCATCGAGCCAAACGTGCTGGCGATCAAAATCCAGCCTGACGAAGGGATCTCACTGCGATTCGACTCGAAAGTGCCGGGCCAGTCGAACATTATTCGTCCGGTGATGATGGATTTTCGCTACAACGCTGCATTCGGCGTCGAGTCGCCAGAGGCATACGAGCGATTGTTGCTCGACGCGATGCTGGGTGACTCAACCCTCTTCATTCGGAGCGATGAAGTCGAGGCAATGTGGTCGCTCCTCGATCCGGTGATCGCGGGATGGTCTGCTGCGCCGCCGCCGGTCTTCCCGAATTATGCCGCCGGGACGTGGGGACCGGCGAGCGCCGATGAACTGATCGCATCAGCCGGCGCACAATGGAGGCGCTTGTGACCGACATCATCACTACGCCATCGGTTGTTCTCGCACAGGTGGACGCCTGCGCCATCGAGCGCGAACTTGCGCGCCTGTGGCACACAGCGACAGAGGCGGAACCTGCGGGCGGCGCGGCGCTCATGCGCGCCTGTCTGTTCAACCTCGTCGTTCTGACCGATACAGCGCACATCGCGCACATCACCGCCATCGTCGCCCGATTGACGGCGCTGCGCCCCAACCGCGCGATTGTCATGGCGTTGTCGAGCAAGGAGGAACCGGCGGTTGCTGAACAGCGCCTGGATGCCTGGGTGCAGGCGCACTGCGCCCTGATTGCGCCTGATCGTCCACAGGTCTGTGGTGAGCAGATCACGATCATCGCGCCGCACGACGCTGAAACGCACATTCCGGGGATCGTGCTCTCCTTGCTGGAACCAGACGTGCCTGTGGTGATCTGGTGGGCGTTCGATCGACCGCCTGGCGGCGTGGCGCTGGCACAATTGCAGTCTGTTGCTGATCGTCTGATCCTCGACACGGCGCGGATGGACGGCGCGGCAGATGCGTTGCAGGCGGCGCAGACTCTGGTTGCGGCGGGCGTGGCCCTCGGCGATCTTGTGTGGGGACGATTGACCGTATGGCGCGAGCAGATTGCGCAACTCTTCGATGCGCCGCCAGCGCTGCAACGCTTGTGGTCGCTCGAACGGATCGTGATTGAGCATGGATCACGCGGAGCAACGGCTGCGCTGCTCCTTGCCGGGTGGATGGCAACCCGCCTCGACTGGCGAATGACGGAGCGGTGCGAAACCGGCGTGGCGCTGACCCGATCCGATGGCGGAGCGGTTGTGCTGGAGTTTGCCAGGGTCGAGACGGCAGCCGCCGATAGCCTGGTTTCAGTCGCACTGTTGACGGCAGACTCACGATTGACCGTCAGCCGCAGCGTTTCCGGGGATCACCTGACAGCATGCGCCATCATCGACAATCTGGCGCCGGTTGAGCGAGCGGTGCATCTGCCGCCGCTCGACACCGCCGCGCTCATTATCGATGAACTGCGCCTGGCGCGGCACGACCTGATCTACGAAGCGGCGCTGCGCCAGGCGCTCGATCTGGCGGAATGCCTGGTTACGCCAGCGCCTGAATGACCATCTCGATGATCCGGTACGCCGCATAGACCCCGAAGATCGTCACGACGATCACCGGAATCCATACCGCGCCAAGGGTGAGCAGACGTTCTGCGCCGCCCGCGCGTTCAGGAACAAATCCAGGGATGATCTGCTCCTGGGTTGACCGGGCGCCGCCAAAGAGCGTGACCAGACCGAGCGCAGCAAATGCCACTGCTGACGCAATTGCGATAAGCACGCCGAGGAAGAACATGGCGTCCCTTTCTAGGTGTAGACAATCTGGGTCGAACAGACTGGCGCACACGTCGAACCGCGCACCAGCAATTCGGTTGGAAGAATATGATGGATCGGCTCGCTATCCTCGTCATCGAGGGCTGCGACCAGCATCTCGGCTGCCAGCCGCCCTTTTTCCTCAATCGGTTGATGAACCGTCGTCAGCGGAGGCAGCGCGCGTTCGGCTTCCGGCAAATCATCGAACCCCACGATTGACAGATCGTCCGGCACGCGCACACCATGCGCCTTCGCCGCCTCGAGAATGCCCAACCCGGTAATATCGCTCATCGTCACAATAGCGGTCGGCGGCGTCTCCGCCTGCCAGAGCCGGATAAACGCCTCGACCCCGCCTGTGCGACTGGTCGGCGTCGCAATAACCTGAATATCCGGATCATTGATCGAGCGACCATACGCCGCCAGTCCGTCGCAGTAGCCAGCGAAGCGCGCCGCCAGCGTGCCGGTAAACTCCTCGTACCGGTGATGCCAGGACTCGAGACAGACAATGCCGATTCGCCGGTGTCCCAGACTCAATACATGCAGCATTGCCGCACGCGCACCCTGACGATCATCGACATTGATCGATGGAATGTCGTGGGGCGCATCGCCATCGACCATCACAAATGGGACATGCCGTCGCCGCAGTTGCTGCACCTCGCCGCGGTCAATTTCCAGACCGACGACGATAAACCCATCGACAGTGGCATGCGGAATGGCTTTGAGCATCGACCCCCACAGCGGCGGCACGAGCATCAGCGTCATGCCGGCTGCGCCGCAGACGGCGCCGACCCCGCGCAGGAACAACGGAAAGAACGGATTTGCCATCGTTGCGGCAATGTCCTGCGGCAGCAGCACACCGAGCGCATTCGTGCGGCGCGTCGTCATACTGCGAGCAATCGGGTCGGGCGAGTACCCCAGACGTTCAGCAATGGCGCGAATGTGATTGACCGTTGCCGGTGAGAGTTGCGAGGGGTCATTGAACGCAAACGACACAGCCGTTTTGGAGACGCCCGCCTCTTTCGCGATCTGGCTGATCGTCACCTTGCGCTGTGCTGTGCGTTTCACACCCATGCCAGACCCTTTATCGCGCCGATTGAAGGGAAGATGGTTAAGAAGGAGTATGGTTTGTGTATGAGCGTAGTGTATCACAGCAGGTTACAACATGCAACGTGATATTTCGCACAAAGTGGCGGCGGCTGGTTACAGTATCACCTCTCGTGGTGCACACCCCGCCACTCAACCGTGCGTCCGGCATAGTACGGCGCTACGTCGCCGTATCGCAGCGGTACGGTCCACGGTTCACGCCGGAGGACGACCGTCTTCTGTGGCGGGGTGACGCCGTAGATCCGCTGCGCGTGGTCCGAGACGAACGCCTGCAACCGGTCGAGCGCGTCGTGCTGGGCGAATATCTCCGCCAGCAGCGGCAAGGCGACCGGGGCGCTGAACACGCCAGCGGCGCAGGCGGCGGCTTCTTTGGCGCTCACCGGATGCGGCGCGGAGTCGCTGCCGAACATGACCTTCGGATGCGGCGCGAGCGCCGCCTGCACCAGCGCAGCCCGATCCTCAGGACGCTTGGCGATCGGCTTGCAGAACAAGTGCGGCTGCAACAACCCGCCAGCCACATCGTCGAGGGTGATCTGCAAATGGTGGAGGGTGATGGTCGCGTAGAGATTGGGATGCTCGTCGAGGAGCGCCACCGCCTCGCGGGTGGTGATATGTTCCATCACAATCGTCAACCGCGGGAAGCGGCGCGCCAGGTCTGAGTAAATCGGCAAAAACTCGCGCTCGCGGTCGAGCACGAACCCGCTGGTCTCGCCATGGACCAGCAGCGGGATGCCGAGGGCTTCCATGATCGCCAGCGTCGGCTCGGCGTCGCGGATGCTCTGCACCCCCGCTTCGCTATTGGTCGTTACCCCGGCGGGGTAGAGTTTGACGCCGATGATATGCGGTTGCGCGGCGCGCAATTCCGCTTCGCTGTAGGCGCGGAAGAAAAGGGTCATGTACGGCGTGAATCCCATGCCGCCGATTGCCGCCTCAATCTCCGCGCGGTAGCGCACCAGGCGCTCCAGGTTATCCACCGGCGGAACCAGGTTCGGCATAACGACGCCGCCGGCAAAGTCGCGCGCCGAGAGCGGCGCCACCGTGCGCAGCATCGCGCCTTCGCGGAAGTGAATGTGCATGTCGAGGGGTGAGGTGAGGGTAGAGATCATGGTTCCTCCCTAAGTGACTGTCGCCTGCATCCGCGCCGCCGCCACCGCCGCCTGACCCAGGCACAACCCGCCATCGTTCGGCGGGACGCGCCAGTTGAGCAGCACCTGGAAGCCAGAACGCTCCAACCGCGCAACCAGCAGTTCAGTGAGGCGCCGGTTCTGGAAAACGCC
>DAOTWI010000298.1:0-2056 GCA_034436075.1 Roseiflexus sp. | reverse complement strand
TGCGCCAACGTCTGCCAGCGCTGCTGCGCGCCGTCGCCGCTCTGCCGCGCAGCGTCGTTGCCCCGCGCCATTCACCGCCGCGTCTGCGCTTTGTCTATCTCCACTCTGGTGCAGCAACGCGCTACCGCATCTGGCATCAGGTGGAGCAGGCGCAGATTGCCGGTTTGACGGCGGATGTTGTGGCTCTGCACGACACGGCGCGGTTGTACGATCTGTCTCGGACCGATCTGCTGATCGTGTATCGCCTGCCGCTCGCACCCCTCACCCTGCCACTGGTTATCGCAGCGCGGCTGCGCCGCATTCCGCTGCTGTTCGATACCGACGACCTGGTGTGGGACGAGCGTGAACGCGAGTACAATTTTCTCGATCGGCATCACGATCCGGCGACGATTGCCCTTCTTCTGCGTGGCGCGCGCGCCACGCGGCGGTTGATGCGCCTCGCCGACGGGCTGATCCTCTCAACCCCATATCTGGCGGCGCTGGCATCCGCCGACATCCGCCGACCGACCTTCATCAGCCCGAACGTTCTGTCACGGGAACAGGTTGCGCTGTCGTGCGTTGTGTTCGAAGAGCGGCAGCAGCGCTCTCCGTCGGCGCACCCGGTTATCGGGTACTTTTGCGGGCATGCACACGTTCATGACGAAGATATCGCAACGATCGGCGCTGCGTTGCGTGCAGTGTTGGAAGCCTGTCCCGAAGCGAAACTGCGCTTCTACGGCGAGGTGACGCTTCCGCCAGAACTGGCGGAGGCGCCCATCAACCAGCGCATCGAGCAGCGTCCGGTGGTTGACTGGCGCGATCTGCCGCGCCACATTGCGGCAGTGGACATCAACATCGCGCCGCTGGTCGACAATCCGCAACGGCGCGGGAAGAGCGCCATCAAGTACCTGGAAGCCGCTGTGGTGGGCGTGCCGACGGTGGCGGTTCGGCTCGATCCATATCGTGATGCCATTTCCGACGGCGTCACGGGGTGTCTGGCAGTCACGCACGACGAATGGGTTGCGGCGCTCATGCAATTGCTACGTGACCCGGAATTGCGGCGCCGGATGGGTGCGGCGGCGCGCGCCGATGTGCTTGCCCGTCACACGACGGAGCGTCAGGCGGAACGATTTGCGCAGATGATCGGGGAGATTGCATCCGTATAGGACACGGATATGCACGGATCAAGACGGATTCGCACAGACTGAACCTGGGGCAGTCAAGGACGCGGAGCGAGAGCGTTGGCTGAGCTTGTCGAAGCCAACGCTCGCTGGTTGTGACGTTGCACCCGACATTGCGCCGGAACAGCAACCGGCGTTCATACGCGATCTCATTCGATCACGCAACATTCAGACCGTACTGATTGGCAACAGTCAGTTCGGATATGCGCTGCTGCCCTATCTGCGCTTTCACTGTCCGGACGTGACGTTCATCGACCTGTTGCACGCTGTAGATCCTCGCTGGTTAGACGGCGGATATCCACGTCTGTCCCTCAGCCAGGCACACTGGATCGACCTGAGCGTGACCGTGTCGCACCATCTGCGCGACTGGATGATCGCCCGCGGCAGCAATCCGGCGCGCATCGAGGTCTGCTATGCGAACATCGATGCCGACGCTTGGGACCCGGTGCGTTTGGATCGTGCGCTGCTGCGGCAGACGTTCGGCGTTCCTGAAGGAACGCCGCTGGTCCTGTTCATCGGGCGACTATCGGCGGAAAAGCGTCCGTGCCTGGCGGTTCGCATCTTCCGTAAACTGGTGCAGCGCAGCATTGCGTTCCACGCGCTGATCATCGGCGATGGACCGGAGCGCTCGGCGGTGGAGCGCCTGCTGTGCGACCCGTTGCTGCGGAATGTCCGATGAGATCTGCGCCGTGGATCAATGGCTGCCGTAGAGTCTCACTGGCGGGACAATCCTTGTCGGCGATTTGCGCCTGTTCCGACCTCAAAGGTCTCGAGGCGAGTTGCTAGCGGAGCCTGTGCGTGGTACGATCCCATCAAATCTCGCGGAGCACACGTAATGAGTCGTCAGTCCGACCTTGACCTGGCCGCCGTCCGGGCGCATCTCAGAGCGCGCCAGG
>DAOTWI010000297.1:0-6558 GCA_034436075.1 Roseiflexus sp. | reverse complement strand
CGAACCGCTCATCAACGCCATTCCGCTTCCGCCCGCCATTGCGCCCGATAGCGCGCACCTGGCGTTGACGGCGCTGCGCGCAGCGGGGCGTCTGGTCCCGCCCCTGCTTCCGGCGCCCGGCGCCCGCATCGACGCACAGGATGCGATGCGCATGCTCCGCGAATCCGGCGCGTCTGCACTGGCGGCGTGGCTCGAAGTCTGGAGTCGCCGACCGGTCGTTCAGTTCTTTCGTGCTTCCGGCAACCCCATCTTCGATGCCACGGTTCTCCAGTATCTTCTGGCGGACCCGCTTGCCATTGCGGTGGCGAGCGACGTTGTGCTGGCGCACGAAGCCGCGCGGCTGCTGCGCGTATCGGACGTGGAGCCATAGAAAACGTGCATATTTTACAGAAACTTTACACAAGATTTATCATACGCTGAAAAAGACTGCGTATGATTGCTACACCATTCCTGAATACCGCCAGATAACCGGATCTGAGGAAGATCTCCGCTGCGCAAACAGTGTCCGTTTGCAGCAATTATGCGTTGGCAGCCGGGCATCCGCCCCGACTGCGGGTTGCCGTATGCTGTACTGTCCAGGCTGCGGTACAGCGTCATCCGGCTATCCGGCGCTGCTCTTCCTCGTGTGTCTGAAAGGAGGTGAAAGCGCTCGCATCTGTCCGCACATCCGGCTTATCAGAGGTAAAGGCGACAATCTTGTCCTGCTTATGAGCAACGACGCCTGAGTGAAGAGCAAGGAGGCAATATGTCTGACATCGAGAACATGAGCCGTCAGGAACGGATCAATGCGTACTGGAAAGAGAACAACCGGCTGATCGCGATTCTGCTGGTCATCTGGTTCTCCGTCGCCTACATTCCGCCGCTGTTTGTCAATCAATTGAACACCATCGTGATTGCTGGCTTCCCACTTGGCTACTACTTTGGCAGTCAGTTATCGCTGGTCGTGTTCGTCGTCCTTATCTTCTATTATGCCTACGCGATGAACAAATTGGATACAAAGTACCACCTGAAAGACCGGGATAAATAACAGCGGAGGGAGCGACTACTATGGCAGTCAACGAAGCAGTCAAACTGCGCAACAACCGTCTGGCGCAGTACTACGGCATGTTCACGATTGGTCTGATCGTTTTCAGCCTGATCATGGGCGCGCTGGAACTCGGCGCAAACATGCCGAAAGCCTGGATTGGTTGGACGTTCCTGATGCTGACGATGGGCATGTATGCCTTCATCGGCATCATCAGCCGCACGAAGGTGCTGGATGAGTATTATGTCGCCGGGCGCAATGTTCCGGCGGTGTTCAACGGTATGGCGACCGGCGCCGACTGGATGAGTGCGGCGTCGTTCATCTCAATGGCTGGCACGCTCTACGCGCTCGGTTACGACGGTCTGGCGTATATTATGGGATGGACTGGCGGCTATGTGCTGCTGGCGCTCCTCTTTGCGCCGTACATTCGCAAGTTCGGACAGTACACCATTCCCGACTTCGTCGGCACACGGTATGGCGGGCGCTGGCCCCGCCTGGTGGCGGCAATCTGCGCGATTATCGTCAGCCTGACGTATGTGACGGCGCAGGTGGTCGGCGTCGGCATTATCATGTCGCGTTTCATCGGCGTGCCGTATGAGTGGGGCGTGGTGATCGGTCTCTCCGGCGTGCTCGTTTGTTCGTTCCTGGGTGGTATGAAGGCGGTGACCTGGACGCAGGTGGCGCAGTATATCATTCTGATCATCGCCTATATGATCCCGGTGACCTTCCTGTCGCTCAAACTGACTGGCTTCCCCATGCCGCAGTTGAGCTACGGGCAGGCGTTGCAGAATATCACCACGATTGAGCAGGAGCTTAAGATCTCGTCTGAAGCGCCAGCGCGCGATGGATCGGGGCGCATCATCCAGCAAGGGTACGTTCCAGCGTACAATGAAGGACTGAGCAATGCCGCAGCAGTGACGGCGATCGGCCAGATCAACACGTATTTCGGCGTCAACATCACCCCGCCGCCAGCGCAGTCGATCCCCAACACCAGTAAGCCAGCCGACGAAATCCAGACCGACTGGCGTGGGACGCCATGGAACTTCCTGGCGCTCACCTTCTGTCTCATGGTCGGCACTGCCGGACTGCCGCACATTCTGATCCGCTTCTACACCGTGCCAAGCGTACGCGAGAGCCGCTTGAGCGTCGGTTGGGCGCTGTTCTTCATCTTCCTGCTTTACTTCACGGCGCCTGCGTATGCGGCGTTTGCGCGGTGGGAAATCCTGCAGAACGTGGTCGGCAAGGAGATTAGCGCGTTGCCGGACTGGACGCAGAACTGGAGCCGCCTGGGTCTGATCACGCAGCGCGACTATACCACGCTCAATGGGCGCGAGATTGACAAGGTTCCGGCATGGGCTGCGCCTCAGGTGCGGAGCGGCGCGCTGGTGATCACCGACGCCAATGGCAATGGCAAGATCGATGTGGCTGGCGCGACGTTCAGCGAGACTGAAGTCGATGGCAAGAAGATCGGCGTGTTCGGCGAACTGTCGGGCACAGCCATTACCAAGACCAGCACCGACGGCATTTTGCAGTTCGGTGAACTGAACATCGACGCGGATACGATCGTGCTTGCAACGCCGGAAATCGCCGGTCTGCCGTACACGGTTGCGGCGCTGATTGCGGCTGGCGGTATGGCGGCGGCGCTCTCGACTGCTGACGGTCTGCTGGTCGTCATTTCTTCCGCCATCGCGCACGACTTCTACTATCGCATCATCAATCCGAAAGCCAGCATGAATACCCGCATCTGGCTCGGTAAGACAATGCTCGTGGTGGCAGCCGTGATTGCTGCGCTGCTTGCGCTGCCGCGCCTGGCGCTGATCGCGCAGATGGTGGCGTGGGCCTTCTCAATGGCAGCATCGTCGTTCTTCCCAGTGGTGCTGCTCGGCATCTTCTGGAAGCGTTGCAACGGCCCTGGCGCGATCGCGGGCATGGTCGGCGGTCTGTCGGTGACCCTCTTCTACATGTACAACAACTACCTCGATCCGTCGTTCAACGTGCTGGGCATCAATCACCTGGCGGCGGGCATCTTCGGCATGCCGATCAACTTCCTGCTCTGCTATATCGTCAGCAAACTGACGGCAGCGCCGTCGCAGGAGACTCAAGACCTCGTCGATCATCTGCGCAGCCCGGAACTTGACGATGACTTGATGACCAATATCGCAAGCGGCAAACAGGCGGCTGGCGTGAACTGAGGCGTGTCTTCATCCTCTCCCCCGCCCCCTCTCCCGCGTCGCGGGAGAGGGGGTCATAAAAAGACCACGCATGGAAGAACATCATTCGCCGGTTGAGTTATTGCCGATGCTGGCGGTGATCCTGATCGGCGCCAAACTGGCCGGGCGCATGAGCCAGCGTCTCGGTCTGCCTTCCGTCTTCGGCGAACTGATACTCGGACTGGTGCTCGGTCCATCGCTCCTCCACCTGATCCGCCCGAACGATCCGCTGGCGCTGCTGGCGGAAGTCGGCGTCATTCTCCTGATGTTCCGCGCCGGGCTGGAAACCGACCTTGTGCAGATGCGACAAGTGGGGTTTGCCGCAACTGTTGTCGCGCTTGGCGGCGTACTCTTGCCGTTCGGCGGCGGGTTTGCGCTTGGCAGGCTCTTCGGACTGGAGATGTTGCCAGCGCTGTTCGTCGGTGCGGTGCTGACCGCTACATCCGTGTCAATTTCGGCGGAAGTGCTGCGCGAACTTGGTCATCTGCGCAGCAAAGTGGGCGCAACAATTCTCGGAGCGGCGGTAATCGACGATGTGCTTGGCGTGCTGGTGCTCTCCCTCGTGCTGGGGCTGGCAGGCGAAGGCAACCCTCTCGTCGCCGTCGGTCAAATGGCGGTTTTCTTTCCGGCTGCCTGGCTCGTCGGCGATAAACTGCTGCCGCAGTTGCGCAAAATCGAGCACCTTGCCGGCGGGCAGGATGCTGTCCTTGCGATCCTGCTGGGGTTAGTGATGCTGTTCGCCTGGGCAGCCGAGGCGTTGGGCAGCGTCGCCGACATTACCGGCGCCTATCTGCTGGGGATTGTCGTGGCGCGCTACACCGACGAGGAGCATGTGGTGCATCACGGGAGTTCGGCGCTTGCCTATGCGTTCGTTGTGCCGGTCTTCTTCGTCAACATCGGGCTGGAAGCCAATGTGACCACGCTCGGCGCCGCGCCGCTGTTCACCATTCTTATGGTGGCGCTGGCAGTTGCCGGAAAAGTGGTCGGCTGCGGCGTCGGCGCGCTGGCGATGCGCCTCTCGTGGCGCGAGGCATTGCAGATCGGCATTGGTATGACGGCGCGCGGCGAGGTGGCGCTGGTGATGATTGCCGCCGGACGCGCCGCCGGACTGGTCAATGATACCCTGTTCACCTCGACAATTGTGATGGCGCTGGTGACGACGCTGATCACGCCGCCGTTGCTGCGCCTGGCGTTTGCGCAACGGAAAACCCCGCCAGCCGAAGAGCGCAGCGCCGTCATCGAGGCGGCGGAGTAAACCCTGTTTCACCCGCCGATGCGCGCGATCCAGCGATGCGGCGCGCGGATTTCCTCCATCGTCGGCAGATTCTCCGGTCGTTCCCAGATGCGGTTGGCAAACGCGGCGCCATGCGCGGCAACCACTGCGTTGATAAATGCCTCGCCCTGCTGATACTGTGCCAGTTTCAAGTCCATGCCAGTGATGCGGTTGAATGCCTGTTCAATCAGGGGACGGCGCAGTTGGCGCTGGCGCACTCGCGCTTCGATGTACTGGTAACTGGGGAGCAATTGTGCGCCGATGACATTCATAATGTGATTGGAGTACCCTTCCACAACTGACATGAGCGCCTGCATGCGGCTGAAGATCGCCTGCTGCTCAGGCGTCAGCATCAACTCGATCCAGTGCCGATCAATCGGTTCCCCCTGCACCAGGCGCTCGATCAACCGCACGATGCCAACGCTGAACATAGCGGCCTGTTCGTTCACCTGACCAAGAAACTGGCGCAGCAGGTCCTGGAAGTAGTCGCGCACCCAGGGGAACGCCTCGAACTCGAAGACGTGCGTGGTTTCGTGGAGCGCAATCCACATGCGGAAGTCGTCGCCGTTGAAGCCAAACTGAGCACAAATACGCTCGATATTGGGTTCGACAAAGTAGAGCGCGCCGCGCAGGTTTGGGTCGGGCGACAACAGACCAAGATCGTACTGTCCGAGAACGCGCCGTGCCAGAAAGCCGATCAGCGCGCCCATCTGCACACCGACCAGCTGGCTGTTGAGTTGCCCGATCAGCACGCCAGCCACGCCCTGCCGCGCACTCACTTCGTCGTACAACGCTTCCAGCGGCGCGAACAGCGACTGAAACGCAGAGAGGTTGGCTTCGATCCACTCCGCCCGATCAAACACATAGACTCGCTCAGTTGGCTGGGGCGGCCGCACACCCATATAGGCGGCAATTAACGGCTCACTGCGCCGCACCATATGGCGGTACTGTTCCTGACGCACAGCGCGGTCGATCACCGGCAGCAGGTGCGATTGCGACACCGCCACGCCGACATTGCGCGCCTGAAGCCAGTCGATCATGGGCGGACGCGGCATGGCGCTCACGGCGCGGTTCATCAGGTATCGCGCGCCTGCGCCAGCGACAACAGCCAGGATCAATGCAGCCCCAAAACGGCGCGTCATACGGGTGTTCTGAAAAGGCACGATTCGCTATCCTATCACTGAGTGAATGCTGGCGGCTGCTGCCCGCGCCGTTCGGCAGCGGTGCGCACCATCTCTTTCAAATCGTCGTCGGTGATCAGAAACGTCTCGTAATTCGATGTCCCGATCCCTTTTTTTTCACGCACACGCCCTTGCAGGACCAGTCCGTCCTCGATCTCGATGATGCGCACATCCGTGTACCCATGCTCATCGATGAACAGACCGATCGCGCGCAGCACGTCTTGATAATCGGTTTTCGCCATCCCACGAAACAGCTTCATCCCAGCCACCTCCCTTTGTGCGGCGGCTCGGTTTTGCGCTGGTCACGCATCTGCTGAATGATATGGCGCAGTTCTTCGTGAGAGAGCACAAAATCGGCTGCAACTCGAATGAACCCTTGCGCTGTGCTTTGATACGTAATGCCTGAAATGATCCAGCCGCGATCAAACTCGAGAATGGCAACTTCATTGAGATGCTGCTGCTGAATGAATTGCCCAAGCGAACGGAGCAACTCTGGATAGTCGATGCGCTCGTGTTGCATCGTGGTGGTCACTCCCGTACTCTCCCCGGCTGCGAGGATGGAGAGATACAAAGACCCTGACCCTCACTTCCGCACCTGTCGTTCGGTGAAACGGATTGCAACAACGTCAGGCGATCAGGTATGGCTGAACCAGGCAGGGCGCGCAAGATTTGATTATATTGCATGAGATTGTAGCATGTCTATCAGGCGAGAGCAAGAGGAAGGCGTTATGATGTGGTTAAGAGATTGGAGTTAGGAGTTAGAAGTTAGGAGTTAGGAGTTAGGAGTTAGGAGATCAGGTTCTCAGTTCTCAGTTCTCAGTTCTCAGTTCTCGGTTCTCCCAGCATGTCCATCCCTCGTTACAACGCCTA
>DAOTWI010000296.1:0-9127 GCA_034436075.1 Roseiflexus sp. | reverse complement strand
CCACGTTTGCCAGCGCCTTTCGCGGCGCCGGGCTGGAGCGCTGCTTCACGCGCCCGATACTCGCGGATCTGGTGCAACACCGCGGTTTTCAGTCCGCTGAACGAAAAATCGTAGCTATCGCGCAGCCAGGCGCGCGGCAGGGTGACGCCGCCGGGGGCGTTTTCCGCCGCCTGTTGGATGGCAGGTCCGCCGGGGAAGCCAAGCCCCAGCAATCGCGCGACCTTATCGAACGCCTCGCCAGCCGCATCGTCGCGGGTCTGCCCAAGCAGGCGGTAGCGACCATGCCCTTCGAGCAGCGCCAGCAGCGTATGCCCGCCGCTGACAACCAGCGCAACCACGGGGAACTGCGGTTCAGGCGCGTCCGGCTGCGCATCGGTCAGCAGCCAGTTGGCGTAGATGTGCGCTTCAATATGGTTGACCCCAACGAATGGCAGTTCGCGGATCCAGGCCATCGCCTTGGCGACATTTAGCCCGGTCATCAGCGCGCCTGCCAGACCGGGACCATACGTTGCCGCAACGGCGTGGATGTCGTTCCACCCGCCGGGGAGCGGGCGCAGCGCATCGCGCACCACGGCATCGATTGCCAGCAGATGCTGGCGCGACGCCACTTCGGGAACAACGCCGCCATAACGACGGTGATCATCGATTTGCGACGCCACGACGTTCGAGATGATCGTGCGCCCGCCGCGAATGACCGCTGCCGCCGTTTCGTCGCACGACGTTTCGATTGCCAGAATGGTGACATTCGTGTCCATACCCGGTATTGTACCATTACCTTGACACGCCGGTTGCCGGAACGGTATAATGAGGCTGGTTTTAGGAATGCCTAAATCAAACCAGAATCATGCCGCTTTCAGAGCACACTGAGTCCGTCCAGGACTATCTGAAGACCATCTTCGACCTCCAGCGCGAGCACGGGCGTGTGGCGACCAACGCAATTGCCGAGCGCCTGGGCAATTCACCCGCATCGGTGACCGGCATGATCAAAAAACTGGCTGCGCTCAATCTGGTGGAGTACGAACCGTACCAGGGGGTGGTGCTGACTCCAGCGGGCGAAAAGATCGCACTGGAGGTCATCCGTCACCATCGCCTGATCGAACGTTACCTCGCCGAGGCGCTAGGCGTACCGTGGGATCAGGTGCATGCCGAAGCGGAGAAGTGGGAGCATGTGTTGTCGGAGGACCTGGAGGACCGGATCGATGCCCTCCTCGGCTACCCGACGACCGACCCGCACGGTGCGCCGATACCAAAGCGTGACGGGACGCTGCCGCCGCCCCACACCACCCGCCTGAGCGACCTGCAGAGCGGTCAATCGGCGACGGTTGCCGAAGTGAGCGACCACGACCCGGCGATGCTGCGCTACTTCGCCGAACTCGGTTTACGCCCCGGCGTCGATGTGACCATCGTAGCGGTGGCGCCATTCGGCGGACCGCTCACCGTGCGGCTGGACGATGTCGAGCATGCCGTGGGGCGCGAGGTGGCGGGGTATGTGGCGGTGTGCGATGTGACGCCAACGGGCGGGGAGTAAGTCAGCCGCGTGCATACGTGGGTCTGATCGCTTCACGTTTCAAGATTTCCGGCAACTGCCTCAACTGATCGCCGGTTACAACGACGATCTGACGTGCATCCGCCTGCCCTTTGAACGCCGCGAGCGCCTGTGCATCGGCGAGGTGCTGACTGCGCGCTGAAATGAAAAGAGCGCCCACGAATGAGCCGCCGATCATACTGGTGATAGCTCGCAGTTGATCGAGGTGTTCAGTACGAAAGGGTCGCGCCTCTGTTTTGCACTCGGCAATCAGGAGCGATGCCGCGTGCGTTGCCGCAAGATCAATCTGGTTCACGGATGAAAGCCCGCTCTGCACCGGCATCTGGACTGCATAATGGCAATCATCGAAGCAACCAGCGCGCCGTGCTGCATCCCAGGCGTACACCTCCAGCCATATGCCGTTGATGAAGTGCCAGAACGCGCCATCGGTCTGATGAAGGTCGTAATGACCGCCATTGTTACGTATCTGGTCGATAAAACCGGCTGTTTGCGCCCGCACGCACCACTGGACTATCGTTGGCGTCAGATCAAGCGAAGTCAGCCAGCGTGGCGCTGTAAACTGCCTGTCAGCGCCCGAACCTCGCAGTTGCTCCCGGAACTCAATCGCCTCGTCGGACGCCTGCGCCATCTGCCGGGACAGAGTCAGCCATGACTGCGGCGGCGCCGCCGCTGGCTGAGCGGAGCGATTGTAGATTTGCACATACTCCTGCACTGAAAGACGGTACGGATCGCCCTGCGGCGGTTGACCCGCCAATGCCACAACGCGCCGTCCCGCCGTATCGAAATACCAGACATCGGCGTTTCGCGCCTGTCCTTCTTCATATGCGCCGATGCTCATAACGGTTGTAGCGCAGGTGATATTGCACACCCAGCGGGCGCTGGGGAAGCGCTCCATCACGGCAGCGCACGTTGCACGGATGTCTCGTAGATCGAACGCATCAACCGTTTGAGGATCAAGAACCTGGCGGCTGAGCTGACGGAGCGCCGGACCGACCCTGTCCCAGGCTTCCCCCGGTCGCATCGCCTCGCGCGAAGCGATTGGCGCAATGACATCAGGGCGCAGATATTGCGCACTGAGAACGTTGGGCGTTTGCCTGCCGCCGATCAGAATCAGAAGTGCGGTTGGACGCTGAGATGCAGGCATAGAACCTTCCCACATGGCAATCGCATCTAGCCTCAACACCTTTCAAAGGAATAGAATACCTGGCATCTGTTCTATACCGGCAACGGCACAACTCGTTCACCTGCCAGTTCGGCAGCATAGGCAATGGCTGCTGTGACAGATTCTCTGCTCAGGGGAGGATAACTGCGCAGGATATCATCGATGGACGCCCCGGCGGCCAGGTTGTCGAGGAGCACGGAGACCATAATCCGGGTTCCTTTGATGCATGCCTTACCGTGGCAAATGTCAGGATCGACCGTAATGTGCTCTGTCCAGTTCATACTCTCTCCTCCCCTGCACAACCCGGCATTGCAATCTTACGTCGATGCCTATCGATCCATGAGCGTTGCAGCGCCACCCATCACCCCCACACCCGCATCATCCGCCCGACCCTCATGCTTCCTCTTCCTCGCGGGACTGATCAACAGCCTGATGGGTTGGGGCGTCGTCCTTCTCAATGCGCGGCAGGTCAGTGGTGATGTCGCCGTCTTCAGCGACGTGGAGCACATCGGGGGCGTGGGAGAGCTCGTCGATCGCATGGCGGGTGCCGACAACAAAGAGGGTGTTGAACACCGTCGGTTCGCTGACCTGGATCACTTCGTCACTGAGACCGTGTTCATCGATCCAGTGCAGCAGGCGGGTGCGCACCTGCCCGTTGTGTTCGCGCAGGCGGCGGTACTTCTCGGCGCGGGTGCAGTGCGCCAGCTCCTCGGCGGAAGGGCGTTGCAGGGTCACAACCGAGCGAATCAGAGACCGCAAACGGTTGTTGGGTTGTGGCGCAGGCATCTGCTCGTGTTTCTTGCTCATAGCACAAACCTCGCCAGCCCGGCGCCGACCCGTTCGGCTGGCGCCGATAGCGGAAGCGCCGTCTCCAGCAGTCGCTGGCGCAGCGCCGTGCCCTGCAATGCAGGGTTCGCTGAAGCGATCAGCGCAGCAATGCCTGCCACGTAGGGCGCTGCCATACTGGTGCCGCTCATCCGCGCGTACAGGCTGCGACGCTGAAGATCGCGCTCCAGACTCGACATGATATTCACCCCGAATCCGACAATATCGGGTTTGTGCAGTCCATCGGGCGTCTGCCCGCTGCTACTGCTCGACCAGGGGTTGAGGTCGAAATCGACCGCGCCAACTCCCAACGCCTCGGCATATGAACCAGGCGCGCGCACCACGCCAGGACCGTCGTTGCCGATGGCGATGATCGGGAGCACGTCGAAATCGTCCACCAGCGTGCGCAGCAGCAGTCGCATCCCTTCAGTGACGGTCTTGAATGCCGGTGCGCTGATCCACTCCGGGCGAAAACCGAGCGACATGCTGATGATCATCGGCTTGTTCTGGTTCTCTACCAGGCTGAAGTGCGACAGCATCCAGTCCAGCGCCACGACAATCCGTTCCAGGCTGGTCCTGACCGTCTCGCTCTCAACGACCGCTGCCGCCAGGAGATCGACATCCGGCGCGACTCCGACGTTGCGCCCGGCAATGATGCCGCAGACGTGCGTACCGTGACCGTGCGTGTCGAAGCCATTGACCGCGCGCATGCTTTCGGGTGTGGGCACAAAAGGAACATACCGAAACTCGATCCGCTTGCCGAGAAACTCGTTATGGTCGGCGTCACAGCCAGTATCCAGCACGCCAACGATCACGTTTCGCCCTCTGATGCCGCGCGCGTGCGCCTCCTGAATGCCGCTGACGGCGGGCCACTCTGGTGCGCGCGGCCGGCGGACCCTGGTTTCGGCGCCGACACGCGCGACCGGCAACGAGAGCGACACATCCGGCACGATCAGGTAGTCGTCGGCAAGGATCTCGCGCGCCTGTTCCGCCTGTTGACTCGTCGGCGCGTTGACGATGTAGCAACTGACGTGACCCAGACGCTCGAACCCGTGACCAACCGGCTTGCGCTGTCCAGGAAGGTGAGGTCGCAGACCGAGCCGGATCAACTCCAGCGCGCGACGCGACGTTTGCGCATCACGCATGAGTTCCATGCGCTTTTCGGCAGTCGCCGCTTCGTGTAGCGCAAATGCTGCACTTCGCGTGCGCCTGCGGACGGCAATAAACTTCTCCACGCCCGATGACCGCCTGCCGGTGCGTGATGCCACGCCTCGATATGCTTCCCTGTACCATACAGTATAGCACAGGCAAGGCGTGTCCTTATGTCCCCTCGTCCCACACGCCTACTTCGAGCCCTGTCAGGTTTTCCAGCGCCTTGATCAGGGCGTGGTTGCCTTCATGACCGAGACCGCGCGCCTGCAAGGTGCGGTAGAGCTGGTGGATCAGCGCCGTGCCGGGCAGCGGCACGCCGAGGCGGTCGGCTTCCTGCAACACCAACCGGATATCTTTTTGCTGGAGGTCGATGGTAAAACCGGGGCGCCAGTCGCGCGCCAGGATCTGCGGTCCGCGGTTGCTCAACATCCAGCTGCCTGCCGCGCCGCTTGCCACCGCTTCCAGCGCCTTGCGCAGATCGACGCCGCCAGCCTGCGCGAACAGCAGCGCCTCACTCATTGCCAGTGCATGCCCTACCACCAGAATCTGGTTGACCAGTTTGGTCGTCTGTCCGGCGCCGATCGGACCCAGGTGGGTGATGGTTTTACCCATCGCCTGGAAAACCGGCAATGCGCGCTCGAACTGCGCCGCGTCGCCGCCAACCATGATGCTGAGTGTACCGCGTGCGGCGCCCTCCGAGCCGCCGCTGACCGGTGCATCGAGCATATGGACGTGGCGTTCCGCCAGGTGCGCCGCGATCCGCTGGGTTGCGCGCGGGCTGATGGTGCTCATGTCGATCACCAGCGAGCCGGGGCGCGCACCGTGGATGACGCCGCCTTCGCCCAGAATGACCTGCTCAACATCGGGTGTGTCGCTGACGCAGGTGATGATGATGTCGCTGTGGAATGCCAGATCGCCGGGGCTGCTGGCTGGTCCGGCGCCTTCCGCCGCCAGTTCGTCCATGCGGCTGGCGGTGCGGTTCCATACCCGCAACGGAAACCCCGCCTTCAGAATGTTGCGCGCCATGCCGCGCCCCATAATGCCAAGACCGATGAAGCCAATCCGTTCGCGCTGCTCCATACGCTCGTCCCCCCTGCCTGTTCAGTACGGAACCTGTTGCGCGCCATTGTATCACGCACTTCTCAGGCGCCTGCCATTTTTGCGTAACGCTGGCGTTATCTGCGGGGATTGTCGCAGCGGTCACGTCTGGCTACAGTATCAGTAGTCTGACGATTCGCTTCGTGTGCAGGAGTGTCGGTATGGCTTCGTTCACGCGCTTTGTCATCATTGCAGCATTTCTGGCATCGCTGCTTCTGTCGTTGCTGGCTGCATGCGTCGCTACTCCGGCAGTCGTGACCATGCCGCTGCCGGATGCATCCGTTCCGACTGCGGCGGTCTGGGAGCAGGCGCCATTTCCGGCACAGGTGGCGCCGGGCAGCATGCCCGCTTTTTCATACGCGAATGTGACCCCTTCCCCGACGCTGCAACCGATCCCCACACCTCTGCCTACCCCCGTCCCGCCGACAATGCAGCCGCTCGGTCCGGGCGGTATGCCGCATCCGTTGCGCGTCCGCCCGTTGCAGTTCGGCGTGCATGCCCACCTGTTCTGGACCGACCGCGCCACGCCGCTGCGCCTGGCGAAGGAGGCGGGTTTTGGCTGGATTCGCCAGCAAATCCACTGGAAAGATCAGGAGGGTCCGCCCGGCTTCTACGCCTGGGGTGCGGAACTCGACGCACTGATTGCCGATGTCAACGCGCGCGGCTTGAAACTGATGATCTCGGTTGTCCGCTCGCCGAACTTCTATGGGCGCGGCGGCAGCGATGGATTGCCGGAAAACCCCGAGGCGCTGGGGAACTTCGTGGCGGCGCTGGCGCAGCGGTATAAGGGGCGCATCCACGCCATTCAAATCTGGAACGAGCAAAACCTGGCATACGAGAATGGCGGCTACGTCTCGACCGATGATGCCCGGCATTATGTCGAAATCCTCAAAGTTGCGTACCGGCGTATCAAGGAGGTTGACCCGGCGATCATCGTCGTCAGCGGCGCGCCGGCTTCCACTGCCGTCGATAGCCCCGGCATCGCGATTTCCGACATTCGCTACTACAGCGCCATGTTCGCCTATGAGAACGGCGTTATTCGGAATTATGTCGATGCGCTCGGCGTCCATCCCGGCGGTTCCGCCAATCCGCCAGAGACCTTCTGGCCCGACGCGCCCAGCCCGGCGCAGGGTTGGACCGACCATCCGACGTTTTACTTCCGCAATGTGGAGCGCATTCGCCGTCTGATGGAAGAATATGGGCTGGCGGAGATTCCGGTGTGGATTACGGAGTTTGGATGGGCGACGCGCAACAATACGCCTGGCTTCGAGTTTGGCAATCAGGTATCATACGAACAACAGGCGCAGTACATTGTCGGCGCCATGCAATGGACGGCTGAACGGTATCCGTGGGTCGATGCCATGTTCCTGTGGAACCTGAACTTTGCACCGCTGCGCGCGCGCAACGGCGAACCGTGGCACGAACAGGCGTCGTTCAGCATCATCAACGCCGATTACACCCCGCGCCCGGCATATTGGGCGATCCAGCAGTACATTGTGCAGTATAATGCCCGCCGTGAATGAGGCGGAACCCGTCTCGATCCGTGAAAATCCGCGTGCTCCCATCCACTGATCCAGGGCATTTGATCATTCCGACAGATCATGACTGCACCCGCTCCGCTCGCCGCTTTTTTCTTGCTGCTGGCGCTCTACCTGCTGACCGCAAGCGGCCACTTCTACTCCCCTGACGAAGAGGCGATGTACTATGTCACGCGCGGGCTGGCAACTCGCGCCGATGTCGCTATCGAGGGCGACGATCTTGTGCCAATGCCGTTGCGCGAGGGGCGGGATGGGCGCAGGTTTTCGCCGTATGGCATCCTGCCATCGCTGGCGGCGCTGCCATTCTTTGCCGCAGGCGCGCTCTTCGCCAGCGGCGCGCCGGTCGAGGTTTACGACTATCTCACTCGATTCGGCGTCAGTCTGCTGAATGCGGTGGTCACCGCTGCAACCGGTGCAATGGTGTTCGCATTCGTGGCAGCACTGGGGTATGGCCGGCGCGCTGCATGGCTGGCGGCTGGCGCATTTGGCGTCGCAAGCCTGGCGTGGCCCTATGCCCGGACGTTCTTCTCCGAACCGCTGGCTGGTCTGCTGCTGCTCTGCGCGGTGGAACGGGCATATGCCGCTCGTGGAGGGTATGATCGTCGTGCGTTGTTCATGGCAGGGATTGCAGCAGGGCTGCTGATCGCAACCCGCATCGCAGCCGCACTCGCGTTGCCCTTCCTGGCGCTGTATGTGGGAATGGCCGCGTGGTCGCACCATTCCGCTCATGAGGCGCACAGTGGTACGACAGGACGGTGGCGCGCGGTCGCGGCGCGCCTGGGTCTCTGGAGTGCAGGGCTGGTTCCTGGCGTGGCGCTGGTGATCGGCTACAACCTGGCGCGCTTCGGCACGCCGCTGGCGAGCGGGTACGGTGATGAGGCGAGCGCATTCACAACGCCGCTGCTGACCGGGTTGACGGGGTTGCTCCTCAGTCCTGGCAAGAGCCTGTTCCTGTATGCGCCAGTGGCGCTGCTGGCGCTGGCGGGGGCGCCGATCCTCTGGCGACGCGGGCGACTGGAGACGGCGCTGCTGGTGAGTCTGGTCATCGCCCACGTGGTCCTGTACGCGCACTGGCATGCCTGGGACGGCGGCGGGGTCTGGGGACCGCGCCTGTTGCTGCCGATCGTACCGTTACTGGCGGCGCTGGCGGCGCCAGTGTTCGAGCGCGCAGCGACAGGCGGCAACCTTGTGCTCCGTCCTGTCGTCGGGGCACTCCTGGCGTTTGGGACGATCAACGCACTGGCAGGCGTTCTTGTCAACCCGGCGATCTATCTCAATATGGGCATCCCGCGCCGGCTCATCTACTTCGATGCAGAGCACTCGCCGCTCGTGGCGCACTGGCGCATTGCGGCGGAACGCTGGCAGGCGCGGTATGGCGCCGGGCAGTGCGTCCTCGGCGATGGATTCTACTTTTCGGAAACGCGCAATGCACTGCTGCCACGGATGACCGGCGGCTGGGGCGTGATTTCGTGTCGCAGCGACCGGCCGGCGCTCCTCACGATCCGCATCAACGACGACCGTCCTGCCGGTGCGCCGCCAGGCAATCCAACGCTCGACATCGCCGGGCGCCGCGAAGCGTTGCGCGGCGGTCAGGGGAGCGTGGTGCGGGTAATGGTTCCACCGGGACATGCGCTTATTCTGCGGGCGCAGCCATTTACGCAGACGATACCCGGAACGGAGCGGCAGCGCATGGTCGGGGTGCGCATCGATGAAGCGTCTGCCATCGATGATCGTGGCGTTCACCTGCCACTCGCTGATGCCGCCATTGAACCGCCCCCGGCAAGTCCGCGCTACCGCTGGGGGGGG
>DAOTWI010000295.1:0-3897 GCA_034436075.1 Roseiflexus sp. | reverse complement strand
CGGCGGTGTGGCATCAGGCGGCGCGGCGGTGGGTGCAGTGGTGGGCGCGACGGTCGTGGGAACCGTCGTTGATGGTCCGGTGCATGCGCTCATCAGTAGAAGCGCCGCCAGCAACAGCCCGACAGGGTTGAGTGCTCGGATGCGTGACACGCGGGTGCTCCTCTCTTCTCGATGTCAATAGTGATACCGTATTGAAAGAACGGAATGTTATGGCGCTTTTTGCGCCAGCGCCTCACGCGCTACTTCCAACCCGCGCAGCAACTGAATATCATTACTGCGTTGCAGTTCCTCCTGGTTAAGTGCTGCCGCCTCAGCCGGGGTGAGCGGCGCCACGCCTGGCGCCAGCGCGATCAGTTCATCGGGTTGAATGCCAACGCCACGCACCACCTTCCCCTGGGGCGTCAACCACTGCGATGTGCCCAGGCGCACCTGCGCGCCGCCTTCCAGATCAAATGGGCGTAGAACTGTCGCCGTGCCGAAGGTCGCCTGTCCGATCACCCGTGCGCGTCCGTTCTCCTGCAATGCGCCCGCAAGAATCTCGGCGGCGCTGGCGCTGTTGCTGTTTACCAGCGCCACCAGCGGAATATCGAGCGCCAGCCCGCCGTCGCTGGTGGTGTATGGACGTTGTGATCCGTCGCGGTCCTGCTCGATCAGCACTGTCGTTCCTTCTGGCATGAACTGGCTTGCCACGGCGACCAGTTGCGTTACCAGGCCGCCCGGGTTGTTGCGCAGATCGAGAATGATCGCCTGCGCCTTCTGCGCCCGCGCCTCGAGCAGCGCCTGTTGGAGTTCCGCGCCGGTGCGCTCGGCAAACCGGTTGATCTTGATCAGGGCGATCTGGTCGGGCAACATACGCCAGGTCACGCTGGGAACGTTCACCTCCTCGCGCGTGATTGTCACATCGAACGGCGCCGCCACGCCAGCGCGCTGGATCGTCAGCACCACCTGCGTGCCCTTTGGTCCGCGCACCCGGCTGCGCAGTTCTTCAATCGTCACTCCCCGCACATCATACCCGTCCACGCGCAGGATCAGGTCGTCGGGGCGCAAGCCGGCGCGTTCGGCTGGCGACCCTTCAATGGGAGCGACAATCCGCGGCTGTCCATCGCGCACGTCAATGTACGCGCCAATGCCCTCGAACCTGCCGGAAAGCGCCTCACGCTCCCGGCGCGCCTCGTCGGCATTCAGGTAGCGGGTGTGCCCCTGGTCTCCCAGGCTGTCGAGCATGCCGTTGATCGCGCCATCGCTCATGCGCTGCGGGTTGATCGCGGCAGGGTCCACGAAATTGTCGCGCGCCAGTTGCCAGACGCGCCAGAAATTGCTCAGCGCGGCGCACTCGTCCGCCTGCAGCGGGCAGGGGGTGGTCACACGCAGCGCCAGCAGATACCCGCCGCCGACCCCCAGCGTCAACACAAATACGAGGAGCGGCGTCACCAACCAGATTGGCAACTGGATTCGGAAGAGTCGTCGTACAACGTTCATTGGTCCTGTCGTTTCGTATAAATCTATCAATCGCATGGTATTATACGGCGGGCAGCGTCGCTCTGGGGACTATACTGTGCATCTAGAGGGTTTTCGCACGAAGCCTTTATCAGAGGTTGCACAATCCGCCCGAGTTGACCGTCGTGTGGTGAGCGTTGGCTGAGCCTGCCGAAGCCAACACTCACCGCAGGAAGATATGGAGTTTGAGAAAATAATCTGGTATTGTCCAGTCTAGCCCGCGCAGGTGGGCTTCGCTTCCCGTAGCCCGCGACGTATGGTTTTTGAGCAATTCATCCGGTATCGCCACGTCTAGCCCGCGCAGGCGGGCTTTGCACCCGTAGCCCGCGACTTCAGTCGCAGGGCTACAAGGCGGATAGCGGAATATTTAATCAAAGTCCATCAGCCGCCGGGCGGCCGAACGGATAGCGGAATAATTATTCAAAGTCCATCAGTCGCCGGGCAGGGAGGCTCTGCCGAAGGCAAAAAAGCCGTCACGCGGCTCGTCTGCGAGATGCCCGCGCTCCTGCGAAAAGCGCGAACGACAACATGGCAACCGGAGGCGCTATGACACAGGTGTTCATCTCTCAACATCCGCTCGTCCATCACAAACTGACGCTGCTGCGCCGTGTGACGACGGAGCCGAAGAAGTTTCGCGAACTGGTGCGCGAACTGTCGCAGTTTCTGCTGTACGAAGCAACGCTCGATCTGCCGCTCCGGGAACACACGATCGATACGCCGCTCGCACCCTACCATGGTCATCAGATCGCCGAGCGCATCGGCCTGGTGCCGATTCTACGCGCCGGGCTGGGCATGGTCGAACCCATTCTCGACCTTATTCCCACAGCGCATGTGTGGCACCTCGGTCTGTACCGCGACCACGCCACGCTCCAACCGGTAACGTACTACAACAAACTGCCGCCGGAAGTGGACGTCGATCTCTGCCTGGTGCTCGATCCCATGCTCGCAACTGGCGGTTCGGCGGTTGCAGCCGTAAGCATTCTGAAAGCATGGGGCGCAAGCCGGATCAAGTTCCTTGGGCTGATCGCCGCTCCCGAAGGCGTGCAGGCGCTGCATACGGCGCATCCCGATGTGCCGATCCATCTGGCGGCCCTCGACGATCACCTGAACGACCGCGGGTACATCGTCCCTGGTTTGGGCGATGCTGGCGACCGGCAGTTCGGCACAGGGTGATGGGAAGAGCGTCATGTCACTTCTGACCATCACGGCGCTGATGAGCGCCTTTTTCGTCGCCTTTACCGTGACCGCGCTCACGGTTCCTCCGGTGATCCGCCTCTGCGAGCGGCGTGGATGGGTGCAGCATCCTGGTGGACGCCGCATGCATTCGCGTTCTACTGCAAACGTCGGCGGAATCGCCATCTATGCCGGCTTCGTGACGGCGCTGCTTGCCACGTTCATCTTCAGCGCGCTCGATCCGGCGCTGCGTCGTTCGGAGTTCGAGGTGCTGCGCATCGGGTTGCTCCTGGCTGGCGGCACACTCATCTTCCTGGTGATGTGGCTCGATGATGTGGTCGAACTCCCCTGGGCGCCCAAGTTTGCGGCGCAGATCGGCGCGGCGCTCATTGCAGTCGGTCCATACCTCTGGGATCACCGCCGCTACCCCGATGCGCTGGGGTTGCTCACCGAAGCGCGCGGCATTTTGCTCACCGCTTTCAATGCACCATTCATTGGTCAGGTCAGTCTGTGGAATGTCAGTCCGTGGCTGGCAATCGTGGCGACGATCTTCTGGTTGGGCTGGATGGCGAATACTATCAATTGGTCTGACGGTCTCGACGGTCTGGCGGCAGGCGTATCGTTGATCGCCGCGATGATGCTGGCGCTTCACGCGCTCCGGCTCGACCCGCCGCAAACGACGATTGCGCTGTTGCCACTCGCGCTCGCCGGGGCAGGCGCCGGGTTCCTGATTTTCAATCTTCCCCCAGCCCGCATTTTCATGGGCGACAGCGGCGCCGAGTTTCTTGGCTTCATCCTCGGCGTCAGCGCAATCATCGGCGGGGCGAAACTGGCGACGGTGCTGCTGGTGCTGGGGGTGCCGATCCTCGACGTCGCCTGGTTGATCGTTGCGCGCACCGTCAGCGGCAAACAACCCATGCGCGGCGGGCGCGACCACCTCCACCACCGTTTGCTCGACAGCGGCATGTCGCCGCGCCAGATTCTGGCGCTCTACTGGGGGCTGAGCGCAGGCTTCGGGTTGCTCGGCATCGCCGACATCAGCCCGTATGCCAAGCTGGTCGGTCTGGCGCTGCTGGTCCTGATCGGCATCGGGTTGATCGCATACGCCACGCGCCGCGTGACGGCGCGCTCCGCTCGATGATAGGGTGTACGCAGTGGCGCGTTGTCTGGCGCCGCCAGAGCCCGCGACAGCATGGCGCTCCCGATCAAGGCGGCGCGATGCGGCGG
>DAOTWI010000294.1:0-3489 GCA_034436075.1 Roseiflexus sp. | reverse complement strand
GCGTCCCGCGGGTCTGGGCGGCGGTCGCCTCCGCCTGCTCGTGTACCGTCAGCGCGGCGTCCCGCACGTCGGGCAGTGATAGAGAGCGGGCGTGAAAGCGATCAGTCCAAGCACGGTGGCGACAATGGCTGGACGTATATGAGCACAGTGCGCCTTCCGCCTGCATGGACAGACGCCATTCGGCGCGAGACGGGCGGGCGCGGTGAGCGGTGCGAGCGAGGTCAACAACCCCGCGCCCTGGTCGTGAAGCGTACGCACCGCCTGTTCATCTTTTGTTGTGGTCAACCGCGCTGCCAGCCAACCACCCACGGGCCACACCCGCGAGAGTCGCTGCCCGATCATCCTTTCACGGATCCCTGGATCAGCGCCGTGATGATCTGGCGTTGGAAGAGCACAAAAAGGATCAGGGTCGGCAGCAGGATCAACAGCGTGCCCGCGCAAAGCAGCGGAACGTCAGTCGCGTACTGTCCCTGGAAGGCGCCGAGCGCGCCAGCCATCGTCCGCTGGCTGGGATCCTCGACCAGCACCAGCGCCAGCAGAAACTGGTTCCACGTCCAGATCGACATCAGGATCGCCAGCGAGGCCAGCGGGGCACGAGCCAACGGAACGTGTACACGCCAGAAGAGATCCCACGTGGTCGCCCCATCCACGCGCGCCGCCTCCGAGATCTCGCCCGGCACAGAGATGAAGTGAGCCCGCATCCAGAAGACCGCAAAGGGCATATAGAGCGCGATCAGCGGCAGCACGATCGCGAGCCGCGTATTGTAGATTCCGAGGGCCCGTTCTACGATATAGATCGGCACGATGACCCCTGGAAAGGGGATGGTCAACCCCAGGACAAAGAGAGCGAGCAGCACCCCGGCGCCTGGGATGCGCAGGTGCCCGATGGCGAAGCCAGCCATCGTCGCGAGCACCAGCGCCGCTGGCACAACAGCCAGAACAATGAAGGTGCTCGACAGAAGCAACGCAGGCATCTTTGCGACCCTGAACGCCGTGACGAAGTTGCCCCACTGCGGCTCAGCGGGCCACGCGAGCCCGTTGGGCACCGTCCCCGACGGGTGCAGCGCGGTGGTGAAGATACTGATGAAGGGCAGGATAGTGAAGACCATCAACATGACCAGAAACATTCTCCCCGCCCACAGTTCGCCGCGACCGATCGTCATCCTTCCTTCTCCCGGTTTAGTCGCTGGATCGGGATGATCACGATAATCACCAACAGCATAAGCATCACGGCCAGCGCCGACGCCAACCCGATCTGGCGTTGTGAGAACGCTAGCACATAGATCTGAATCCCTGGGACGGCCGTCGCATTGCCAGGTCCGCCGCCAGTTGCGACATAGACGATGTCGAAGGCTGCGAGCGCCGCGATCGTGGTGACTGTCAGGCACACCCCGATCTCGTTCCGCAACAGCGGGACGGTGATGGCGACAAACTCCCTCAGCCAGCCGGCTCCATCAATCCGCGCCGCCTCGTAGAGCGACACGTCGATCTTGGTCATGCCGGTCATCAGCAGGACGGTGCAGAAGCCTAGCAGCACCCAGACCCCGATCACGCCGACGGCGGGCAGCGCCGTATCGAAGTCGCCAAGCCAGGCCCGGGTGATCGCCCCCAGCCCTACAGCCGTGAGGATCTCGTTGACCAGGCCGGTGAGCGAGAGCAGCCAACCCCAGATAATTCCGGCGGCGACCAGTGGGATGACCTGGGGGAGGAACAGCACAGTTCGGGCCACCGCACCCAACCGCCCGGTCGCTACCCGATGGATGACACTTGCCACGATCAGCCCCAATGTCACTGGGATGGCGCTGAACCACAAGACGAGCCAGAACGCGTTGATAATCGTCCCCAGCAGGTCGGGAACCTCCAGGATGGTCTGGTAGTTCCTCAGCCCGACCCAGGTTATCGGGCCGATGCCGTTCCAGCGCACAAACGAGTAGACCACCGTCAGAAGCAGCGGCACGAGGACGAAGACCCCGTAGAAGACCAGGGCGGGCAGGGCGAACAGCCAGCCGATGATCTGCTCCCGCCGAACACGGGTGCGATCGGCAGCGCGCCGAGAGACCACATAGGACGAGGTATCTGATCGTATCACAGCATCACCAGCGCTTTGCGAACTGAAGGGGGTAGCTGGATGCCGCCATATGCTCGGACCACGAGCCAGCGGCCGAGCATGCCACGGTCCTGGCTACCCTCAGCGACCTGAGAATCTTACCTCACTTCCGCAAGCTCGCGCTCGTATTGGGCTTGGACGGCTTTCAGAAGCCCCGCCGCGTCCTGCCTGCCGCCGACCAACTTCTGTAGCTCAGGCGTCCAGCCCTGGGCGAAGATCGAGCTAGTGGCATTGGCGATAAAGTCCATCGACGTGCCTGCCTGACCGATCACCACACCGGCGGCGAGGGTCTCGCTGGTCACCGAGCCAGCGGGCACGCTCGGCATCACGGCGTCGGGAGGTCCGCCGGGATTTGAGCCGCCGACTGTCACATTGATCTCCCGCGCCACCGGGTTCGTCGCCACCCAGTTCAGGAAAAATGCCGCGCAGTCGGCATTCTTCGCCGTAGCCGCGATGCCGTAAGTTAACGGCGCCGACATCGCAACCGGGCGCCCGCCAGCGTCGGCTGGGGGCATCAGAAAGAAGCCGACATTGCCCGGCATACCAGCGTCATAGCCAGCGTTCTGCCAGTCGCCGTTGAAGGTGAAGACCCCCTCACCCTGCGTAAAGCGGGCGGCGGCGTCAGTGTACTCGATCGAGTTAATATCGGGCGGGAAGTAGCCTTTGGATATCCACTGCTGCAGCCGCTCGGCAGCCGCCAGATTCGTAGGGGTGTCGATCGTCGCTCCGGGCTTCTGGAAGATCCAGTCGTTGATCGGCTCGACCGGGCCGAGCGAGGCCATCAACCCCTGGAGCGGGAAGGCCAACCCCATGCCGCTCTTGGCGCTCCCCCATTGCATGATCGGCAGAAGGCCCGCAGCCTTGGCTTTCGCCAGCAGATCCTCGAACTCGGCGAGCGTTTTCGGCGGCTCGGTCATGCCGATCTGTGCGGCGAGCTGCTTGTTATAAAAGATTCCGGTAAGGCTGTAATTGAGACCCATAGCGTAGAGCGAGCCGCTGCCGCGAGTGCCGTCCTCAGCTACGCGCGCCTGGTTGAGCTGAGGTACCGGCCAGGTGTCCCAACCGAAGGCCGCCGCATACCCGTCAAGGTTCTTGAGCAACCCGTCCCGGGCGAACGTGACCAGGGTCGGCAGACGGATCAGGTCTGGTGGGTTATCGCCGGAGAGCAGGCGCGGTGTTGCGTTGATCAGGTTCGTGAACTGGTCCTGCTTGATGTCCCACGTCACATTGGGGTACTGCCGGGTGAACTCCTCGGCGAGCTTGAAGGGCAGATCAAAGCCGGTCTCGAAATAGGCGTTCAGGGTCACCGGCTCGGCGCCGCAACCAGGCACTGCCGAGACTGTCGCCGGGGGAGTGGTGGCCGCAGGCGCCGTGGTCGGCGC
>DAOTWI010000293.1:0-11282 GCA_034436075.1 Roseiflexus sp. | reverse complement strand
GTTGACGCCGTATGGCTTCGCCAGCCGGCGCTTGAAATCGGCATAGAAGTGTTGCAGCAGATACTGGCGCTTGCCGCCGCGCTGATACAGGTCCGCCATGCTGTCAAGGTACTCGGCGCTGCTGCGGCGGACTGTTTCCTCTCTGAGCGGCGCAGGGCGCCCGAAACGTCGCCCTCCGAGCACCAGAAAGAGCGCCGTGGCTGTCGCAACATACACCCCAGCCCACCCCCATGGCGTGGCGAGCAATCCGTCGGTCGGCGAGGGGGGAGCTGCCAGCCCGTGGTGATATTCATCGAACAGGATGCGTCCACCCGGCGGCGCCCGGCGCAGCATATTCAATACCAGCGCCGCGTGCTGCTGGTCGCGCAGCCCGCTGTTGGTGAACGGGTGCGTGGTTGCGCTGATATACACATAGCCGTTGCCGATCCGTATGCCAGCGATGAGCACCTGACCGGGAGCGCCGAACAGGGGCGCATAGTCGTTGCGCTGCGGCGTGAGCGTGCGCCGGGTGCGAACCGCAATCTCGCGCACCGGCGGTTGGTCAAACACTGGTTGCAACGCTGGCGCGCGCTCAATCATCTGCGTATCGGTGAGCACAGTGATCCGCATTTGCAACGCATCGAGCAGCGCATCGGACTGGCTGAACACCGTTGGCGCATCGTCGGCGAAGATCAGCGTCCCGCCGCGTTCGACCCATTCGAGAATATCGCGGGCATGGGCGCGGCTGACGGTCTCGCTGGGACTGAGCATCACCAGCACCGCATCGTCATCGGTGACCTCGAACGGGCGATATTCGAGGCGGCGTGCATCATACCCCATCGCGCGCGTCCATTCGTAGAAGGCAAGCGCCCCATGCGGCGCACGCGAGTAGGTGCTGGGAATATTCGGCGCCTGGGGCGGCGTGCGCCCTGGACCGACGACGACAAAGGCGATGAGAACGCCAAATAGACCGGCGATGATCAGCAAATCGCGAGTCCGGGTCATACGCGCTGCGCCCCCATTTCGCGGCGTAACGCTTCGATCTGCTGGCGATACGCCGTGAACGCCGACGCATCAACCGGCGCATGACCGTACCAGACCTGATCGAACGTTTCGATCACCGGGGTCAGGCGCGCCAGTAACGCAGGGTTGCGCTGCGCCCGCTCCAGATACTCGCGGTTCGTGAGCGCGCGGTCGTAGCGCAGCAGGTTCTGTTCATCGAGCCAGAGGAGCGCCGAGAGGTAGAGGCTGCGCATCGCAGCGCGGTAATCGCCGTCGCGCGCCAGCGCGCTGGCTTGATCGAACGCCTCGGACGCAGTCGGAACCGGATCGTCGCCTTCCGCAGCGATCCGCGCATCACGCACAATGCCACGCCGTAGATTGATGATCAGATAGAGGATCACCGCCAGCAACAGCACCACGCCGACCAGCATGATCACCCAGGCGACCGTATCGGTGGCTGCTGGCGGAACCGCCCCAACCGGACGCAGGATGGTTTCGATCAGCCATGCCAGCCACTCGAAGAAATCGATCAGCCACTGCGGCGTCTCCGGCGTTGAGGCGTCTGAGCGAGCAAACGGCGGCGCCGCCAGCAGGCGATCCAGGCGTTCAAGCGCGTCGGCGGGCGCCGATGACTGTGGCAGCGCTCGCGCATCGATCAGCGCCCCCAGGCGCGCCGCAATCAGCGGAAAATCGGGAGTCGGCGACGACAACGCATCCCGCAACCAGGCATTGTCGGCTGGGACAACCGTTTCATCCGGCAGGCGCACCGCCGTCGCCGCTATCAGGCGATCCGCCGCCGCTTCGAGACCAATGCGATCACGTCGCTGCGCAGCAGTGAATGCTTCGCGCAGCCACGACTCATACACCGTCGTATCGGGGATCGCGCTTTGGGCGGCGGTGGAGGCAACCAGCAGGCAACACAACGCCGCACACACCGCACAAGAGGCCAGCAGACGCATGCTTTGTCAGCGCATGTATAATAATGAATGCACGCAGTTCTCCGTCTCAGCGCCTGTGCTATTATAGCAGCAGCATGTGCATATGGGCAAAGGTTGCGAGATATTTACGCGCAGTTTGGAACCCCATAACCGTGACGGGGTTAAAACGTGTATACAATGGCAGCGTATCGCATACCGCACAACCAGAGCGTGATCAACCCGATGTGCGGGCAGGAGCGTCGCCGCGCACCGCAGCGGCGCGTACCGTATGTCTCAAGACAATCATGACAGGCGTATGCGTCCGACCACTGGTCATCCTGTCAGACCGGGTCGTGCAGGCGCCTTACCGTGGGTGCATCCTGAGCGATATCTCCGCGCAGATGCACGTGTGCAGCGGAATGACTCGCGCACCATATGAGCATGAAGCTCACAAGGCACTGGCATCGCTCAGTTTAGTGAGGAGGCAGGAAGTATGCGGATCGGAATTCTGACTGGCGGCGGTGACGTCCCCGGCTTGAACCCGTGTATCAAATCGGTTGTCAATCGTGCGAACGATGCCGGGATCGAGGTGATTGGCATTCGGCGCGGCTGGGCTGGGTTGCTCCACTACAATCCTGATGACCCGGGGAGCGCATCGGAATGGGTGCAACCTCTCACCAAAGCGGACGTTCGCACGATCGACCGGTATGGTGGAACGCACCTGCACACATCGCGGACGAACCCGCAGAGGGTGCGTGAGAGGGATATGCCCGAGTTTCTCAAGGGCAAATTCGAATTCACCGGCGAAAAGAAGACCGCTGACTGCACACCGCACGTGTTGCGCGTGCTCGAACACCTCGGCATCGACACCCTGGTGCCGATCGGCGGCGACGACACCCTCTCCTATGCGGGGCGTATGCACCGCGAGGGGGGGCGGGGCGTCGCCATTCCCAAGACGATGGACAACGACGTGTTCGGCACCGATTACTGCATTGGTTTTTCGACAGCAGTGACGCGCAGCGTCGATTTTCTCAACGCGCTCCGCACCCCAACCGGTTCGCACGAGCGTATCGCCATCATCGAACTGTTTGGGCGCAACTCGGGTGAAACGGCGCTCATTTCGGCGTACCTGGCGGATGTTGATCGCGCCGTCATCTCCGAAGTGCCGTTCGATGTCGAAAAACTGGCGCGCTTCCTGGTCGAGGACCGCCGGCGCAATCCGAGCAACTACTCGATCTGCGTGATTTCAGAAGGCGCCTCGATGCTCGGCGGCCAGGTGGTCGAGTATGGGCAGGAAGACGCCTATGGGCACCGCAAACTCGGCGGCATTGGCATGATCACCGGTGAAGCGATCAAAAAGATTACTGGCATCGACATCGTTCATCAGCAACTGTCGTACCTGATGCGCGCCGGCGCGCCCGACTCGCTCGACCGGATGGTGGCGATGTGCTATGGCAACCTTGCTGTCGATCAGTTGCTCCAGGGGCACAGCGGCCGCATGGTGGCGCTCCAGAGCGGCCAGTACACCACCGTTCCGGTCGATACCTGCGTCCAGGGGGTCAAGCGGGTCGATGTCGAAGAATTGTACGACGCGGAGAACTACCGGCCGCGGGTCAAGCACCCGCTCGGCAAGCCGATGTTCCTGTACTGAAGGAGGTTGACAATGGCCACGGTCACGATGACGCGCGGCAAATTCAATGGCATCAACGCATGTGCCAATGAACGCGGCGTGATTGCAGCAGCGGCGATGGATCAGCGCGGTTCGCTCAAAAAGGCGATTGCCAAAGCGCGCGGCGAGGGCGGAACAGCGACCAATGAAGACCTGACCCTGTTCAAAACGGCGGTTACCAAGGTGTTGACCAGGCACGCTTCGGCGATCCTGATGGACCCAGAGTACGGGCTGCCCGCGCTGCAACACAAAGCGCCCAACGCTGGCGTGCTGATGTCGTATGAGAAAACCGGGTACGATGCGACGATCAAGGGGCGCCTGCCCGACCTGCTCGATACCTGGAGCGTATACAGCCTGATCCAGGCGGGCGCTGACGCGATCAAAATCCTGATCTACTACAATCCCTTCGATGACGCGGATATTCTGGCGCGCAAACATGCGTTCCTCGAGCGCGTCGGCGCCGAGTGCAAAGGTCTCGATGTGCCCTTTTTCCTCGAACCGCTGGCGTATGACGACAATATCGGCGACGAGAAGAGCTTCGAGTTTGCCAAAGTGAAGCCAAAGTACGTCGCGGCATACATGGAGGAGCTGTCCAAGCCGCAGTATGGCGTCGATGTGCTGAAGGTCGAAGTGCCGATCAATATGAAGTTCGTGTCCGGCACGAAGGCGTTCGGCGGTCAGGAGGCGTACACCCGCGCGGAGGCGTTGAAGCTGTTCCGCGAAGCGTCGGACGCGGCCACCAAGCCGTTCATCTACCTGAGCGCCGGGGTGACCGACGAGGTGTTCCGCGAGTCGCTCGAGATGGCAGCCGAAGCCGGTTCGCGCTTCGCTGGCGTGCTGTGCGGACGCGCCACCTGGCAGGATGGCATTCCTGTCTATGCGCGCGAAGGGTACGACGCCCTCGAAGCCTGGCTCAATGATCGCGGCGTGCAGAACATCATGGCGTTGAACGAAGTGCTCGACAAAGGCGCTAAAGCCTGGTGGGACATGTACGGCGGCAAGGACGCGATCAACGTCGTTGACCTGCCGGTCTGATCCTGAATCCTCCGCTGCCGGGAGAAAGGGACGGGATAATGGAGTAGCCCGGCGACTAAAGTCGCGGGCTACGGGAAGCGAAGCCCGCCTGCGCGGGCTAGACGTGGCGATACCGGGATTAATTTCTCAAAAACCATATTCCCGTCTCTGTCCGTGTGCAATGACTCCGCACCATCGTCTACGCGCTGTCGCGTCTGGTCTGCGGCGGCGCGTATCGATTCTGGACGAAACATCGGATCTCGGATATCGTTCTTGTACGCAAGTCGGGTCATCCATCGGATTGGCACGCGGCGCGAACGAACCAAAGGCACTGGTTCCAGGAGAAGAGAGGAACAAGGCGCTATGACAATCGATACCGCCTCACGACTGCGCATCGCCATCTGCACCGGCGGCGGTGATGCGCCTGGACTGAACGCCGTCATTCGTGCGGTGGTGCTGGGTGCGCTCCACCGCGGCTGGGAATGCTACGGCATTCGTGACGGCTTCAACGGCATTCTCTCGCCAAAGAGCTATCCACGCGGCGGCGTGGTCCTGCTCACCCGCGATATCGTGCGCGGCATTACGCAGCTTGGCGGCACGATTATCGGCACGACCAACCGCGGCAATCCGCTGCGCTACCCGACGCCGCTGCCCGATGGCAAGGTGATCGAGCGTGATCGCACCGACGAGATCGTCAACGGACTGGCCGTCTATGGCATCGATGCCCTGATCTCGGTCGGCGGCGACGGCTCGATGGAAATTGCCGCTGCACTGGCGCGCAAAGGGGTGCGTGTGATCGGCGTTCCTAAAACGATCGACAACGATCTCGACGGCACCGTGGCGACCTTCGGCTTCGATACCGCAGTCGCCTTTGCCACAGAAGCGATCGACCGGCTGCACACCACTGCCGAAGCGCACCAGCGCGTGATGGTGGTTGAGGTGATGGGGCGCTACGCGGGCTGGATTGCGCTCAACTCCGGCGTCTCCGGCACGGCGAACGTCATTCTCATTCCCGAAATCCCCTACGACATTCACAAAGTCGCCGCCAAGATCAAGAGCCGTGAAGCCGAAGGACGTCCCTACTCAATCGTTGTCGTCGCCGAAGGCGCGCGCCCGGTTGAAGGGAGCGTCTCACTGATTGCGCCGAAGGAGGCGGGGCGCGCCGAGCGGTTAGGAGGCATCGGCGAACGCGTGGCGCGTGACATCGAGGCGTTGACCGGCAAGGAGACGCGCGTCGTGGTGCTGGGGCACTTGCTGCGCGGCGGTACGCCGACCACCTTCGACCGGTTGCTGGCGCTCCGTTTCGGCGCTGCCGCAGTGCGCGCATTGGATGAAGGTCAGTCTGGCGTGATGGTTGCGCTCGACCCGCCGACCGTGCGGTATGTGCCGCTGGAAGACGCCACCCGCCGTATGAAGACCGTCCCGCTCGACTCGGATACCATGCTGACGGCGCGCGACCTGGGCATCGCGTTCGGCGATTAAACCCCCATCACAACGGCGCTGTAGACGGCAGACTGGCTTGCTGCACACAATGGCGCAAAGGCGCAGAATAAACGGCTGGCGTTCCTCTGTGCTTTTGTGTGCATTCACCACACTGCTCACACAATGGCGCAAAGGCGCAACGGTGCAGAAGAAACCGCTGGCGCGCCTCACGCGGCAGGAGGCGCCGCCTGCGCTCTTCCATGCCTTTGCACCTCTGCGTGCGTTCACGCCAGCGTTGCCCGCTCCTCTCGAATGCGATACAATCCAGGCGTTATGGAATACATCCTTCGCCTGCACGCCAACCTGCTCTTTACGATCCTCACGGTCTTTGGACTCCTGGGAGTCTGGTCACTGATCCTGGGGTTGCTACAGCGTCCGGTCGGGCAGTGGCTCCTCAGTGGGATGGCGATCGGTGTGCTGCTGGTGCTGGCGGAGTGCATTCTCGGTGTGATCATGATCATCCAGGGGCTGCGCCCGATCCGCACTGAGATGCATATTCTCTATGGCGTTATTGCTCTGCTGACCATCCCCATCGCGCATTCGTCGGCGCGTAACCGCGAGGCGCGTTCGCAGGGGCTGATGTATGCGTTTGCGTGCATGTGCGTGTGCGTCTTCGTCCTGCGCGCCGTCGAAATGGCGCGATTCTAGAGCAGCGCGCACCATGCTTATGGTTTTTGAGAAAATAATCCGGTATCGCCACGTCTAGCCCGCGCAGGCGGGCTTTGCAGCAGGAGCCCACGACTTCAGCCGCCGGGCGGGTAGGCGGATAGCGGAATATGTATGCAAAGTCCATGAGCTGGTGATGACGGTGCAATGGGCGTTGGCTTCGACAGGCTCAGCCAACGCCCGCTGCCAGAGACTGAAGCGGATTTCGGTGAACTATGGGTGCAACGCCTGCCATTCTCCTGTCGCCGCCAGTTGGACGGGCGCTGCTGACGTGGAACGGGAAGCAACCGCCGCCGCCGCTCGCCGTCCCCTCCGCTGTCGAAGTCGAACGCTGCGGCAGCGGCGATCAGCTGCTGCTCCACGGCGAGAACCTCGCGGCACTGGCATGGCTGCTTGCCAACGGCTACCGGCAGCGGATCAACCTGATCTATATCGATCCGCCGTTTGGTGCAGGCATCGACCGCACGCGGCGCGTCCGGCTGCGCGGTCCCGGTCCGGCGCGTCTCATTCCGGTCGCTGATGCCGAATACCGCGATACCTGGAATGACGACGCCTACCTCCAATTCATGTACGAGCGGCTGATTGCGCTGCGCGACCTGCTCGCCGACGACGGGTGCATCTACCTGCACTGCGATTTTCGTAAGGCGCACCACCTCCGCTGCCTGATGGACGAGGTCTTCGGCGCCGAACGGATGCTCAACGAAATCATCTGGTTCTACCCGCGCGGCGGCGACGGCGAACGCCAGTTCAACCGCAAACACGACACCATCCTGCTCTATGCCCGCGGCGACCGCTGGACGTTCAACTACGATGCAGTGCTTATCCCCTACACCCGCCGCCAGCTGGCTCGCTTTCGCCAGGAAGATGAACGCGGGCGCTACTACTGGAATGTCAATCCGCGCGGAGAGCGTGTCAAGACCTATCTGCGCAAACCAGGGATCGGCGCCTACGATGTCTGGACGATCCCGATCAATGCTGCGCTGGCGCGCGACCTTGGCTACCCGACCGCGAAACCGCTGGCGCTGGTGGACCGCATCATCCGCGCCTCATCCCGGCCAGGCGACCTGGTGCTCGACTGCTTCGCCGGGTCGGGAACGACGGCGGTGGCGGCGCAGCAGTTGGGGCGGCGCTGGATCGCCTGTGATGTGAACCCTGGCGCGATCCAGGTCGCTTCTCGTCGTCTTCGCCATGCCATTCTGGAGCGCACGCCGCCATCCGACGGATTTTCGGTCTGGCGGATCGGCGACGCGGCGCCTGCGCCGCAGGGTGATGCGTGCGTTCGGGTAACACGTCACCATGATCAGGTGACAATCACTGTCGAGGCATACACCAGCCCTATGATGGCAAACGTCTCCCAGACGCCGCCCGATTGGCGCAGCATCGTGGATGAAATCCTGATCGACCCGGTGTACGATGGCTCAGTCTTCCGTCCCGCTATTGTGGACTCACCGGTGCGGCGCAGTATGCTGGTGCGCGGCGCGTACACCATTGCGCGGGCGGACACCGGCGCATCCCTGGCGATCAAAATCGCCGATGCAGCTGGAGGCGAGGCGTTCACGGTTGTGCCGATCTGATGAATGTTTTCAGACAATTTGCCGCTTGACTCCCCCTGAATGACAGTGTATACTTCCTCAAGCCGGTATGTCCGGTTGGTTAGTCGTGCTCTCTCGCCAGAGACGACGCCTGGAACAGGCAACGTTGCTGCTTATCGTTCAGGTTCTGCAGTGAGCGTAAACGATGAAGAAAAATCCACAGCAACGGGAGCGATGCACCGACGACAGGTGCAGGTGCGCTGTCGGGAAACAACGAAATGGTTTCCCCTCCAGGCTCATTCGGGAGAGCGTTCTGATGAAGGGATATGGACGCTAACTCTGGTCATAGTCGTGCGCGGCAGCACCACGATGACTGCGCGCCGGTCACCTCACACGCTGCGGGGGCATGCAGCGCTGGCGGTCGCTTCTAGCGGCTAACGCCTCTCTATGGTCACGCGCCCCCGCAGCACGAGGCTGCGGGGGCTTTTTTGAGCGCATCACGTCACGCTCCAGGTCCTCCTGACATCGGCGGCGTATCGAGTGTACCAACGGGCTTGCCGTTGAACGCCGCGCGTTCGATTGACAACCTGCCTGCAATTCTGTCAACGGAGGACTGCCATGACTGCGCTTACTCTGCGCGCCATTCCTGCAGCCCGGCGCGCATCCGCGCTCTACTGCGCAACCAGTGGCGGCGGGTTCCCGCTGTTGTTCGTTCATGGCTTTGGCGCCAGTGGTGATGTGTTTCAACCGCTTGCCAGCAAACTCGCCAGCAAGTATCAGACGATCGTGCCAGACCTGCGCGGGCATGGCCGGAGCCGCCGGCTGCCGCTTGCCGACAGCATCGAACGCCTGGCCGCCGATGTCGGCGATCTGCTCGATCTGCTCGGAATTGGTCGCGCTTTCGTGATCGGTCATGCGGGCGGATCGGCGATTGCAGCGCATCTCGCTGCCGATCAACCGGCGCGCGTGTGCGGGCTTGTGCTCATTTCGCCGCCGGAGATCGCACCACCAGGGCGCCGATCTCTCGGCGCGCGCCTGCGCGATGGTTTGAGCGCCGCATTCAATCGCAGCGGCAATGCTGGCGACCACGATGCTCAGGCATGCCAGCGCCTGCTCCAGAAGACCGATTATCGCGCACGATTACGCTCGATCACAGCGCCCACATTGGTGGTCGCCGGAGATCACGATCCGGCGCCGATCCTGCGTCAGACGCGCGAGATCGCGCATACTGTCAGCAACGGCACGCCAGTGATCGTGAGAGGAGGCGGCGCCGACCTGTTGCCCAACCACGCCGACGCATTGATCGATGTGCTGGCGCCCTGGCTCGAGCAGCAGGAGCGCACCCCATGACCGCCCCGCTCGACCTGGACCTGCTCGAACAGCAGGTGCGCGCCGCCCTCGAAACTGAGGATATCGCAACCCTTCGCGATCTGGTGGCGCGCATCTACCCCCCTGACCTGGCCGATATTATCGAACGCCTCGACGATGAGGATCAGCAGCGCGTCTTCAGTCTGCTCGAACTTCCGCAGGCTGCCGATGTGCTCGACGAAGCCAGCATCGACACGGCGCGCGACCTGATCAGCCAGATGCCGGCTGATCAGGCTGCCGACATTTTGGAAGAACTCGACAGCGACGACGCTGCCGCCATTCTGACCGAAGACGTGCCCGAACGCCAGCAGGAACTGCTGGCGGCGATGGCGCCAGAAGAAGCCGCCGATGTTCGTGAGCTGTTGCGCTACCCGCCGCAGAGCGCCGGTCGCCTGCTCAACGATCAGTTCGTTGCTCTGCGCGAAAGTGATACGGTCGCCGATGCCATGGAGCGCCTGCGCAGCATTGTTCACGATGCCGCCGTTATCGTGTATCTGTATGTCCTGGATGCACGCGACCGTCTGATTGGCACGGTCAGTCTGCGGCGATTGCTGGTCGAGTCGCCCCAACAGCCGATCATCACCTTGATGCGTCCCTCCCCCATTGCGGTCCATCCCGAAACCGACCAGGAAGAAGTGGCGCGGATAGTGGCGCGCTACGACCTTGCGGCGCTGCCCGTCGTCGATGACGAGGGGCGGATGCTCGGCGTCGTTACAGTCGATGACGTGATGGACGTGCTGACGGAAGAAGGCGTCGAGGACGTGCTGAAGTTCGGCGCCGTGGCGCAGGGTCAGGCGGACGAGACATACTTTACGACGCCGATTGCAGCATCGGTGCGCCGGCGCATTGTCTGGCTGCTGTTCCTCTTCGTCGCTGGATCGATCACTGCCAATGTCCTGCGTCTGTTCGAAACGGAATTGGAACAGGTCGTGGCGCTTTCGTTCTTCATCCCATTGCTGATCGGCACCGGCGGCAACACTGGCGCACAGACCGTCTCGACGCTCATTCGCGCAATGGCGCTCAACGAAGTGCGCTTGCGCGATGTGTGGCGCGTGCTGGCGCGTGAACTGCTGGTTGGCGTTATCCTCGGCGTGCTGCTGGCGATTATCGCGTTTGGGCGCGCATTCCTCGAAGTGCCGATGACATCGCTGGCGATCACTGTGGCGCTCTCGGTGATGGCCATCTGCATCTGGGCGAATATCATTGGCGCGATGGTGCCTATGGCCGCACGCCGGTTTGGCATCGATCCCGCCCTCATTTCAGCGCCGCTGATCACAACCCTGGTCGACGCCAGCGGGCTGGCGATTTACCTCCTGATTGCCAAACTGCTGCTCGGGTTGTAAGCGCACAGTGTGGAAGGTCGCAGATCTGCGCAAAGTATGGGTCGCAGACCTTCCCCGCTTCCATTGCGATTCTTTCACTCTTTCGCACACAAATATCATCTTCTCTGCTTGACGCTCCATCGGTACACTAACAGAGGTACACCGCACGCACGTCTCTGTTGGCGGGACAACAGGCTGCGTTGCCATCGACAGGAGCACTCGCTATGACCGCACGACTGACCGGCGTTCGCGGTCCGCTGACCGGACGCACCTTCGACCTGACTGATTACCCGCTGACCATTGGACGCGCGGCGGATAATCATATCGCTAT
>DAOTWI010000292.1:0-2783 GCA_034436075.1 Roseiflexus sp. | reverse complement strand
ACACATGCCCGGCGGCGATGCCGGTGTGCGTGCGGGCGCGCTTTCCCGCCGCCAGCGCGCCGTGCAGCACCCGATGGAGCACCAGACCAATCGCGCCAGCGGCATGCGCGATCGCGAGCGCCTCCTTGATCTGCCCGACGATCTGATCCTCGCCGAGCACCATCGAGTCGAGACCGGCGGCTAGCCGGTAGAGATGGCGCACAACCGCTTCATCGTGATAGACATAGAGTGATGGCGCAAACACCGCCCGATCAACGCCGCGCTGCTCGACAAGGAACGTCTGCAACGCCTCCTCGCCTGCCACGCCATCGTGCGTCACGGCGCACACCTCAACCCGATTGCATGTCGAGAGGATGATCCCCTCATCGACATGCTGGCGCAACGCGAGAAGCGCGCCCGGCAACTCACTGAGGCTAAACGCCAGCCGCTCGCGCACCGTCACCGGCGTCGTGCGCTGATGCACACCGATCAGGGTTATGTGCATGACCGATCACCTCGCTCTTACTGTTCATACCCGGTAATCGCCCCCAGCAACACCGCGTCCATAAAGCGGTCGATACGGGCATGGAGGGCAACGGCCTGATCAAGGTCATTCGGTTGGGCAATGCCGGGCACTGGCATCGCCAGTCGCGCAAACGAATTGCGAAAGAACAGGAACGCCTGCACCGTATCGTGCATGCTGACGCCGGCATCGCGTGTTTCGCGCCCATACCCGCATCCGATCGCACGCGCCTCGTTGAGAAACCGTTCGTCTTCTTCCTGGCGATTGATATACTGGATCAACAAACCCAAAAGACGCTGCCCAAAACTACGCATCCGTTCGGCATTCGAGTGGGTCATCAGGCGCGAGTGCCAGTCGGCGCGCGCCATAGCGTGGGCATCGAACCGCAGCAACGATAGCGGCGCCGGCGTGGACGGCTGAACCTGCTGCTGCGCTTCCTCCATCGCCTTCAGCAACCCCGTCCGCGAGAAGCGGCGGTGACCGCCGAGCGTGCGCTTCATCGGCACCTTCCCGGCATCCCCCCAGCGGCGCAGCGTCGATGCCGCGACGCCGAAGAGGGCGCTCGCCTCGGCGAGTGAAAGCCATTCATCATCGGTTGATCTGGCGTCGTTCATAGCGATAACATGTTACAACTTTCACAATATATCGCAAGTTGAGAACTCTTTACTCTCTGTGGATTATGGCAACGGATGCCGGGTGGCAGCAACCATGTTCAGCGCCTGCCACGCCGCTTCACGACCCTGTTTGATGCAGTCGGGCACGCCAACGCCACGGTACGCCGCACCTGCAAGCAGCAGACCGTCGGGGCAGAGCGCTTCGAGCGCGGCGATTCGTTCCAGGTGCCCGACATCGTACTGCGGGTTGCCGTTGTGCCAGCGATAGACGCGCGTCAGCGTCGGCGCGGCGGTGATGCCCAGAATGGCGCGCAGATCGGACTGCGCCAGACGCACCAGGTCGTCGTCATCACGCGCCAGCGCTTCCGGACGGCGCGACCCGCCGACGAAGCAGCGCAGCAGCAGATACTCATCGGGTGCGCGGTGGCGGAACTTGACCGACGAGAGGGTGCAGGCGTTGATCCAGGTCTGTTCGCTGCGCGGAATGACCAGACCATAGCCATCGAGCGGCGTCCCGACCTCGCTGCGCCGGTAGATCATTGAAACCGTCGCTGTCGAAACGTACCGGATGTCGCGCAGTGCATGCGCCAGCCCCGGAAACGACTCGCCGACCAAGTCGGCGGCAGCGTAGGATGGCGTCGCCAGAATGACGGCATCGGCGTCCAGCGCGGCGCCGTCGTCCAGCCGCAGTCGATACGGGCGCGCGGCGGTTGGATCGTATGCCAGCGCCGCCACCCGGCGGTTGGTCAGGATACGCGCGGTTAGTTGCTGTTCGAGCCGCTCGACCAGTGCGCCCATGCCGCTGCGCAGGGTCATGAAGGGCGACTGATGCGCCGAAGATGGCGGCGCGTTGCGACGCGACGCGAGCATGCCGCGGATCAGGCTGCCGTGACGCTTTTCCAGATCACGAAAGCGCGGAAAAGTCGCCATGATGCTCTGGCGTTCGCACTCGGCGCTGTGAATGCCGGAGAGGATCGGCTCCGCCAGGCGGTCGAGCGCCTCGTTCCCCAGGCGGCGGCGGATGAAGTCGGCAAGCGTCTCATCGCCATCATCGCGGCGCGCCGGAACAACCAGGTCGAGCGCCATGCGCAGTTTGCCAAACGGAGAAATGAGCGGCGAAAAGGCAAAAGGAGCAATGCGCGTAGGAACGATCAGCAGCATACCTTCGGGGAGCGGTTGAGGTCGTCCACGTATCAGCACCCACGTGGTGCGACGCATCGGCGAGGCAACCATCAACTCGTCACCCAGACCGATCTCGCGCGCCAGTTCGGCAGCCCACGGTTTCTGCGCCATGAACGAGTCGGGTCCGCCTTCGATGATGAAGGGACCATTGCGCTCGGTGACGACTTTGCCCCCCAGGCGCGCCTCGCCCTCGATGAGGGTCACTGTCACTGGCGGAGCGCCGTTGTTTGCGGCGCGCCCCAGTTCATACGCGGCGCTCATGCCAGTGATCCCGCCGCCAACCACGACAATGTGCGGTTGATCGTCCGGGCATAGCGCCGCTGCCGATGTCGCGTGCATCGCGGTCATGGACGTATCAATTCTAGTCAAATCTGTCAAATCCGCGCTCACTATAGTAGATTTGGAAGGTTAAGTCAAGGTTTACAAAAGTGACACATTGCATATGCAAGAGCGGGACAGGTGAGAGGTAAGAGGTGAGAGGTGAG
>DAOTWI010000291.1:0-4593 GCA_034436075.1 Roseiflexus sp. | reverse complement strand
CGCATCGACGATGCCGTGCTGGTGACGCCGGCGCTCATCCGCGCGCGCGGCAGCCCCGCGAGCGGCGCAGCGTATGAGTGGCGCGACGGAACTACGCAACCGGATGTATCATACACGTACTGGCTGGAAGAGATCGAAACGACGGGACGAGTGAACCGGTACGGTCCAGCCACGGCGCGTCCGCCAGCGACATCGTCGCTGCATCGAGTCATGATACCGGTGATCGTCCGGTAATGAGAACGTTTATGTTCACCGAACAGACGCCGATCCTCGGCAAACCAACCGCCAGCGCCGCGCAACTGGCCGCCTTCATTCTGGCGCGTCCACACGGCGAGTACACGGCGCGCGACATCGAGACGGTCATTGTGCCAGCATACTGGCGACTGTGCGCTGAGGTCGGCATCGATCCAACGCTGGCGGTGGCGCAGATGATCCATGAAACCGGCAATCTGACCAGTTTCTGGGCAGCGCGCCCGCAGCGCAACCCGGCGGGGATCGGCGTCACCGGGCAGAAGCAAACGACTCCGCCGCCGAATACGAACGGCTGGGCGTTCAACACGCAGCGGCAGCAGTGGGAGGCGGGCGTCAGTTTCGCCACCTGGGAGCACGACGCCATACCAGCGCATGTCGGGCGATTACTCGCGTATGCGCTTCCCGTCGGCGCCGAGAATCCGGTGCAGCGCGCCGCTATCGAGCGCGCGCTGCGTTACCGGGCGCTGCCAGCGCACATGCGCGGCTCGGCGCCGATCCTCAAGCAACTCGGCAGGGTGCACAATCCGACAGGTCAGGGGTGGGCCAGCCCCGGCGTCGATTACGGAGCAAAGATCGCAGCCATCGCCACGCGCATCGTCACCGGCACATGACTATGGCGCGCGCACGCCAAGCACCACGGTCATATTCGGGTCGATCCACTCACCGGGTGCGGGCAGGGTGCTGACGACGGCATACGGCGCATATTCGTCGAACACCTCAGGAATGCGATCGCGCGTCTGATAATCGACATAGACATTGAAAACGCCGAGAGCGGCGAGTTGCTCCTTCGCCTGGTTCTCGCCAAAGCGCCGCAGATCCGGCATGCGCACCGCACCTGGCGACGGCGGCTTGTACGGAATGAGCATGTCTGCCGTACACGCCGGAATAGCTGAGGCGACAATTGGCACAACGGTTCGGTCGCCAATCGAAGCGCTCATCCCTTCCCATCGGTACACGATCTGCTCATCCGGGTCAGGCGGCGGCACGTTCCAGGTCAGGATCGTCGTCGCCTGATCTGGCGCAATGCCTTGCCCTTCGCCAGGGGTGCAGTACCACTGCCCTGCAACGGCGGTGTCGGTGATGAGGCTGGTCGTTTCGATGGGTGCATCGCTCAACCGCACCACCTGCACTTCAGTGAAGATGTCGCGGCAGAGTTGCGCCGTGTCGGAAACCGGAACCGAACCGGCGGGCAGCATATCCGGCGCAAACAGTTCTTCGCTGGAGATGTGATACGGTCCTGGCAGGGGACACATCGGTTTGCGCACCAGCCACGACGGCTTCTTGAAATCGAGCGGCAATCGACCGTCGAGATACGGTTCGGCGAGCAGGCGCTGGAACTTTGGATTGGCGAACAATTCTTCCATGATATTGTGCCAGATCACGCCGCCGCCGGTCAGACTCTCGACTTTCTTCGTCGGTTCATTGTTGTTGTTGCCCGTCCACACGCCGACAGTCACATATGGCGTGTATCCGACTGCCCAGGCGTCGCGCCAGTCGTTCGAGGTGCCGGTTTTGACCGCCGCCGGGCGGGAAAGTTTCAGTTTGCTGTTTAACCCCCAGACCGGCGCGCGCGCCGTGTCGTCGCTCAGCATGTCGGTAATCAGCGCCACGTGATCCGGGTTGAGCGTCTGCGGGCGGAGCGCCGGTCGAAACTCTTGCAGCGTTCGTCCCGTGGAGTCGACAACCTTCAGAATGGCGACCGGCGGGTAGTAGCGCCCGTCGCTTGCCAGCGTATTGTAGGCGGCGGTCAGTTCCAGCGGCGTCACCTCGCCGCCGCCCAGGGTCAGCGCCAACCCGTAGAACCCGCTGCCGCGCTGGAGCGTCGTGATGCCAGCACGGCGCAGCAACCCGATAGTCTGGTCGATGCCGGCGTACTTGAGCGCCTTGACCGCCGGCATGTTCAGCGAGTTGGCGAGCGCCGCGCGCATCCGCACCGGTCCGTTCCAGCGGCCGTTATAGTTCTGCGGCTCATACCACTCACCCGCGATCAGCGGAAACTTCGTCGGCACGTCCCAGATCACGGTTTCGGGCGTCATGCCGCGTTCCATGGCCGCCAGATAGGTGAATGGCTTGAGCGCCGATCCGGGTTGTCGCTCACGCACCGTGACATTGACCTGCCCATCGAGCACATTGCCGCTCTCGCCAGGGGTTTGTGTCGGGATCGTTTTGTTGTAGTCGATGCTGCCGACCATTGCCAGAATCTGTCCTGTATTCGGCTGAAGAATGACAACCGCCGCGTTGTGAATATTACGCGCTTCGAGTTCCTGAATGCGCTCGGCAGCCTTCTCCTGCGCCATCCGCTGGAGATCGAGATCGATGGTGGTGTAGACCGACAACCCCATGTTGGCGAACTGCGGACCGTATTCTTCCTCCAGCAGACGGCGCACGTAGAAGACGAAATGCGGTGCATTGAGCGGCACTTCCTGGCTGGCGAACGTGAGATCGACCGCAGCCGCGCGGCGGGCTACCAGGTCCGAGATAATCCCTTCGTCCACCATCTGTCGCAGCACAGCCACCTGCCGCCACTTGGGCGGCGGCGTGCCGGTCGGCAGACGGTATGCCGGGCTCAGCCAGTCATCGTCCAGGCGCACGCCTTTGAGCACGCCGCCGTCGAGATAGTTGAACGGATCGTAGACGTTCGGCAACTGCGGCAACCCCGCCAGGAGCGCCGCCTGCGGCAGGTTCAGGTCCTTTGCCGGGATGCCGAAATAGACGTTGGCTGCCGCTTCGATGCCATACGCCAGGTTGCCATAGTAGATTTCGTTCAGATACAACTCGAGAATGTCGTTCTTTGAGTATTGCTCCGACAGTTCCTGCGCCAGAATGATCTCGGTAAGCTTGCGCTGATAGCGGTTTTCGTACCGGCGCTCTTCGTCGCTCAACACGACATTTTTGATCAACTGCTGTGTAATGGTCGAAGCGCCGCCGGTTTCCTCGCCTGCCTGGAGGCTGGTCAGCAGCGTGCGTGCGATGCCCAGATAATCGACGCCGCGATTCTCGAAGAAGGTGCGATCCTCAATGGCGACTGTGGCGCTGATCAGGGAGGTCGAAACCTGATCGAGCGACACACGAGTGCGTTTTCCGGCGCCAAAGAACTCGTAGAGGAGTTGCCCGTTGCGGTCGTACAAGCGCGTCGTTTCAAAACTTTCACGGTTCTCGATGGCTGTCAGGCGCGGTTTGAGCGACGCGGCAAGATCGCTGTAGGCGCTGTATGCCGTTCCGACGACGCCAAGCGTCGCCACGACGCCAAGCGCCAGGAACGCCAGGATCAGGCGCGCCAGCGCGCTGCCCATCTGCAAACCCGGCTCAACAGTGCGCCCGCGCCGGAGCATGCCCGGCGGCAATGGCGCGCGCCCCGATAAGCGAGAACGACGGTTTCGGTGCAGGTTGTTCATGCGCCCGATTGTACCACATTGCGCATCCGGGTGCAGATGCTATAATCGCTGCCGTGACATTGGGATGCTTCCCGCCGGTTTGATGAAATTGGAATACATACTCCGCTATCCGCTCACCCGCCTGGCGACTGAAGTCGCGGGCTACGGAAAGCGAAGCCCGCCTGCGCGGGCTAAACCGGGCGATGCCGAACGTGTATCGAACGCTATGGAACCTGCGGGAGGCGCTGATAAGGTTCCTTCATGGTCGTTGATCAACAGTTCCGCCAGCAAGGTGCGTTCTTTGTTCGCGGATCAATCGCAATAGGCATCGCGACGCTCGCTGCCATTGTTGTGCTGCACGCGCTGCCCCTGCGCGCTGTGTACGACGTCGGCAGCTGGCCTGCTCCGATTTCCAGCCTGTATGGCGCGGAGTACAACGCAACCATGTCATACGCCTACTCACAAGGGCGGTCGCTCATCCTGGCGCCGATGGCTGGCGCCGGCATGTATGAAGTGCGGGTGCGGATGGGCGGTCCCGCCGGGCGCGATCCCTTGCCGACAACCGTTGAGATCGGCGGACGCAGCATCGCTATTGGCGATGTTGGTTCGATACGGATGTTCCGCTTCCTGGCGCCCGCCGATGCCTGCGGCGCGCTGGAGGTGCGCCTGATGAGCGCCACGCTTCAACCGCCAGGCGACCCTCGCCGGTTGGGCGTGCTGCTCGATCATCTGGAGATGCGTTCGAAGGGATGGGCGCTGCCTTCACTGCCTACGCTGGGCATTGCGTTGATCCTGATGGTCAGCGCCTGGATCACCACGGGTCTGCTGGTCGATGATCGGCGACTGGCGCTGGCGCTGCTGGCGCTGGCAGCGATTGGAACGGTGTGGGTCGTCTGGGTGTTGCGCGGTCAGAGCGCCTCGCCGGTTCTCTGGGGCGTCGCCGGAGCGGTCACAGCGGCATTTGGCG
>DAOTWI010000290.1:0-4853 GCA_034436075.1 Roseiflexus sp. | reverse complement strand
GGGGCTTCGCCGTGGCTCTCCTGGCGGCTATCGCGGCGCAACGGCTGTATGCGCCTGCCAGCGCCAGCGCATGGGAGAGCGCGCCTCCTGGAACAGGCTGGCGCGCCCGCCTGCCAGCCGCTCGCCTCCTGCTCCTCGCCGTCGGCGTGTTCATCGCTGGATGGTCGCTCCACCATCTGGCGCTCTTCACGCCACAGTCGCGGTTCGGTCAGTATCTGACGATGATCCGCACCCAGCAACTGCTTCCGCCACTGATCTTTGGCGTCATCGGACTGGCGAGCATCGTGTTCTTGCGGTTCTACCGGCGCAACGCCGCCGTCGCGTTCGCACCAGTGATTGCCATTGCTGCGCTGGATATGTGGTGGTACGGCGCTGGATTCAACACCTCGGTCCCGCCGTCGATTGCACAGCCGACGACCGATCTGACCCGCGAACTGGCGACCTATCCGCGTGACCTGCAACTCTTTCGGGTCCTCTACCCGCCGACCCGTCAGATCGCGTTCCTGCAAGCGCAACCAGGACCATTCCGCATCCACGGCGCCGACTACGACGCGCTGCCGCCCAACCTGGCGAGTACGTATGGACTCGAAGATGTGCGCGGCTACCATTCGCTCTACCCGGCGCGCTACAATCGCCTGGCGCGGCTGATCGACGGCAAGGACTATCGCCGCACGAGCGAGGGAAACGTCAGTCTGCGCGCCTTCCTGACGTCGGCGTATGAACGTCCGCGATTGCTCGACATGCTCAACGTGCAGTACCTCATCTTCCCGCCGGGCAGCGCGACCGAGGCGCGCTATCCTGGTCTCGAACTGGTTCACGAAAGCGACGAAGGACGCATCTACCGCAACCCCAGGGCGCTCCAGCGCGCCTGGCTTGTCTACCGCGTCGAAACCATTCCCAATGACGACGCGCAGCTCGATTTTCTGGCGCGCCCCGATTTCGATCCCGCAACGGTGGCGGTTGCGCCAGAACCGCTGCCTGCAATCGGACCCGCCCCCACAACCCCTGATCCATCCCCCATTGTGCGTTACACACCGAACGCTGTCACGGTCACCGCAGCGCCTTCCGCGCCGGCGCTGCTGATTCTGGCGGACAACTACTACGACGGATGGGAAGTGATGGTCAATGGCAAGCCAGCGCCAATCGTGCGCGCCAACTACACGTTGCGCGGCGTCTGGCTGCCGCCTGGAACCCACACCGTCGAATTCGTCTACCGTCCGCGCTCATTCCTGATCGGCGGGCTGATCAGCCTGGCGGCGCTGGCGATTGTGGCGATTGGAGTGGTTGTGCGGCGATAGTGACGCGACGTATCTTGCGCAGCCGCTTGCTGCGGGCTCAAGCCCTCGCTGAGCGCATGAAAGCCCCGAAATGGCTTGCCTGACCTGAGAAAGGACGTCAGCCCGCAGCGCGAATGTCTGTCCTCAAATTGATCTGCCTATCAGAAAGGCTGACGCAGAGGCGCGAAGACGCAAAGATACGGATTGCAGGACTTTGCGCCTTTGCGTCTGTGCGTCAAACTTTTCGAGAAATGCTGAAAGGCAGGACACCGAATCTTTGTGCCATTGCGCCTTTGTGTGAGATGAAAAGCCTTGTTCATCCAGGCAACAGACCGGGCTGCTGCGTCGCCGCCATCAACTGCTGCAAACGCGCGCGGTACTGCTCGAACGCCTGCCGTCCTTCCGCCGTCAGGGAGCAGACCGTCAGCGGCATTTTGCCGCGGAACGTCTTTTCGATGCGCACATACCCGGCCTGCTCCAGTTTCGAGAGTTGCGCCGAGAGATTCCCCTTCGTCAGCCCGGTTTCACGTTGCAGATACAGAAAGTCGGCGCGCTCCACGCTGTAGAGGAGCGCGACGATCACTAACCGCGCTGGCTCGTGAATGAAGCGATCCAGCGTATCAACATGGTAGTCATGCGCCCCGGTCATGCCGCATCCTCCTGGCTGGCGGTCGCACGGCGATAGCGCCGGAATGTCACGCCGCCGCTCACAGCCAGCCACACGCCGGTCAGCCCGATGACGCTGAGATGACCGGTATACCAGTCCATCGTCAATGATGCGGCGCCGCCCACGATCAGACTGAACAGCGCTGCAGCGTAGAAACGCTTTACGTCCAGGGAATGCCCAAGGTAGAGCATCATCAAGGCAAACAGTGCACCGGTACATACCGGAAACAATTGGCTGGGGAGAGAAAAACGACTCAGGGAAGTGAACAGCGCCCAGATGATGATAAACCCGATGATCGTTCCCATCAGCAGGCGCGACCAACCCAGTCCTGTGTACTCCACATATCCGGTATTGGGATACGTCGTTCTGGTCTTAATAGCGTCGAGCGCGCGGCGTCCCAGCAGCAGACCTGCCAGAAACAGCGCGGGCATCATGACCAGCGCAATCCCGCTGATGGAGGCGTCCAGAAAACGCGTCGCGAACAATGTGAGACTGCTCAGGACAAGCGCACCGCCGGTGAACAGTTCAGGCAGTCCGTCGATCAACCAGTAGCGACGTGTGCGCTGTGTGAATTCAGGAATTGGTTGCATAGCGATCCTCCGGTTCTTGCAACAGTTGTACAAACGTATCCTCAATCGCCTCGATGTCCGTCGTATCCGCAATCAACGCCTCACGAGGACCGGCGAAGATCGTCCGTCCGTTGCGCAGGGCAATGAAATAATTGCACACGCGAGCAACCTCGGCGATGTTGTGAGTCGCTATAAGCGTGGTACATTCTGGATGGTCCATGTGGTAGCGGGCAAGCCAGGCATAGAAATCGTTGCGACTGACAATGTCCAATCCATTGGTCACTTCGTCCAGAAGCAGCAATCTCGGCTCGTGAATCGTCGCACGCACAATCGCCACACGCTTGCGCAAACCAAGTGACAACGCGCCGCAACGGTCACCCTGGCGGTCGAGCATCCCCATTCGGGTTAACGCCATTACCGCTCGGCTGTACCATTCATGGCGGTTGTTGGGAAATCGCAAGCGCGCCCAATGATCGACCACATCGATCACGCGCATATCGTCGTAAAGCCCATCGCGCTCAGGAACCGATCCGATCACTGACAAAACATCAGCGCTGCGGTACGGCAGTTGATATCCGCAGACATATGCGTTGCCCTCGAACTGATCAATCAGCCCTGTCAGCAGACGGAAGAGGGTCGTTTTACCTGCACCGTTTGGACCGATAACGCCCACAAGGGCGCCAGATGGAATGGTAAGCGTCATATGATCAAGAATCACCCTTTGACGCACTCGAACCATCACATCAGTAAGCGCTACGGCAGGGTGCATTGATGATACGACATCAGATAACATAGAGCATATCCCGCCATTCACTGGATGATCCTACTTCTTTCGACGCCGCATCATCCAGATCCAATATGCCCCAAACGCCACAAGCAGCGCCGCAGGCGCCAGGATAAGCGCATATTCCATTGTGCAACCTCTCTATCTCAGAAGCAGGCGACCGCGACGAAAGGCGCGCCAAACGACCAGTGACGAACCAATGGCGCACACGGCGCCGATGATCAGCAGGTCACGTGGCTCGATGGCGGACAGGACAGATGACGTGAGGGATGCGATCATCCGCGGCGCAAGGAGACTTGCGATAATCATCATCGCCACCGGCGGATAGAGCAGCATCTGCTGCGCCGCCTGAACCGACGGGGCGCGCCATGATACCATCAGTCCAACATTAATCAGCGTCAACAGAACCATAAGTCCGAGAAGGAACGCTGTCGCAAACCAGGCAGCGGTTGGCGCCGAAGATGTGAAAAGAACAGCAACGATTCCATAAAACAGCATTGCAGCTCCAAAACTGAGCAAAGCGACCGCCAGCAATGCCAGTGCTTTGCCTGCAACCAGAATCCACTCAGGGACGGGAGAAAGCAGCAGCACTTCGAGGGTCGAGCGTTCGCGTTCACCCGCGAAGCTGTCAGCGATTCTGATGAGCACGAGCATGCTACTCTGCGCCAGCAATAATCTCAGCATGATCTGGTGCAACTGGAGCATCCAGGGCAAGAAGGCGCCGCTCACAACAAGCCAGATCAGGAAGATCATCTGCGGCAGGACGAGGCGCTGCATCACCCCGCGTTCGTACAACGTGCGCATCAGCTCCCAGCGCACCATGATGAAAAGCAGGCGCAGGCAGAGCATAGTTGTTATCTCTAGATATGTCCATTTAGCAGGCTCTCAAGCAATCACATCCAAGGCTTCCAGTACAACCGTCTCACGCTCGATGTTGCGGGCAAGTGACGTGCATACAGCACACTTCCCATCAAAAAGAAGATAGCGTTCCATCAGCAGCCCCTCCTTACTTGGTTTATTTTGTAAACTTGTTGATTTGATTATAAGCAAGCCTTGTTGCTATGTCAAGATCCTGTCCTCTGTGATAGGGGACAGACAACGCAGCCAGCGCCTGATGACAATACCCCTCTCTGATCTATAAAAAACATCATATCATTGATGTAAATTGCCAATATATCTTGACTTTTTTAGGAAGTGTGATAATATCTGCTGCGGAAACAGTGCAAAGCGCCAGTCAGATTGAAAGGAGGTGAACGCGATGCTGCTGACCTTCGAGCAATCGGTGGACATGGCGCGCGAGCGGTATCTGACGATGCTCGCCGAGGTGTCCGAAGCGCGCAAGGCGCGGCAGGCGCGCGCCACCCTCCCTCGCCGCCCTGTACGACTCGCTGATATGGGGCGGGGTGAACCGGCGCGCGCCGCCAGCGTGTGAGGGTCGGTAACGGTGATGGAGTTTGATTATTCTGCTATCCGCCTTGTAGCCCGGCGACTGAAGTCGCGGGCTACGGGAAGCGAAGCCCGCCTGTGCGGGCTTCACTGGGTGATGCCGGATTATG
>DAOTWI010000289.1:0-3973 GCA_034436075.1 Roseiflexus sp. | reverse complement strand
GCACGCGCTTCCGCTGCCGAGGCGCGCGCCTCCGCCTCTGCTCGCGCCGCTGCTTCCATCCGCGCTCGTTCCTCCGCCGCCGCCCGCGCCTGCGCCAGTTCCTCGAACGTCAGGAATGGTCGCCCGTCCGGGTAAAACAGCCGCACCTCGCCATCCCCGACGGCGAAGCGCACTCCCAGCCGCGGACTCACCCACCCGTCCATCTCCTCGATGACCGTCAACTTCCCTTCCTGCCGCACCCACCCGCTGGCATCGCCCCGCTCCGGGTCAATCAGGTAATACTCCTCCGCCCCGTAGCGGTCGTAGAACTCAAACTTGCGCGCCATCTCGCGCAGCGTGTTCCCTGGCGACAACACCTCGAACACCACCTGCGGCGGTTGGTTCCCCTCTTCCCACTGCAAATACGTCCCGCGATCTCCCTTCGGACGCCCGATAGCGACCAGCGCATCCGGCGCGCGGCGGATGTCGGGCCGCCCTTCGACCGGGTACCACAGCAGATCGCCCGCGACGAACACATCGGGACGATCGGCGAACAGCGCCGCCAGGTTCCCTTGCAGCATCACAATCCAGCGAAACTGGAGCGTATTGTCGGCCATCGGCTGACCATCACTTTCGGGATAGACGATGGCGCGTGTCGGTTCGGTTGCTGCCACGCTCATCGACGCCTCCATTTCTTTGAACCGCGCCAGTATTCCTGACCCGCATGCTACCACATCCCCGTCATTATGGTGTACCATAGCCGTATGCAGGGGAGCGGTCGCGAACTGGCAGGAGGCTGACTGCGCCAGCAGTCACGTGCGGATACGCACACATCACACATCCGTTGCATCTGCGAACATCCGCGTCCTATTCACGCTCGGATCCTCTGTGCAACACAGCAGCGGCGCGGCGCGTAGATTCTGGTGAAAGACGCGCAGGCGTCATCGCCCTCACCAAAGGAGGACATATGTCAGTTCTGGCAGGAATCGTCTTCGGCTTCGTCGTGTGGTTCCTGATGCGCTACCTCGTCGCCGGGATCTACACCGTCGATCAGAACGAGCGCGCAGTGAAGACGATCTTCGGGCGCGCCGAACGTCTGACCGACGCCACGATCGATGACCCCTACGCCGAGTATCTGCGACCGGAAGAGCGCGAACGGTACCGCTACCCCCAGGTGGTCGTCATCCCTCCAGGCGGGCCATACTTCAAGTGGCCCTGGGAGCGCATCTACAAAGTCTCGGTTGCAACCCAGACCATGAACATGGCGCTCGACCTGGAAAATCCGATGGCCAATCAGGGCGGCACCAAACTCGAAGCCGTCACCAAGGACCAGCTCAATATCGGGTTGGAAGGGCAGATCCGCTACCGCGTGTATGAGCGCAACCTGTACGCCTACCTGTGGGGCGTCAAGAACCCGATTGTCCACGTCATGGGGTATTTCATCTCCATTCTGCGCGAGCGGATCGCCAATTTCGAGGCGCCGCAACGGGCTATGACGATGGACACTGCGCCGATGGAGGGCAATGTTGCGGCAAGCGTGTCGATCAACGACCTGCGCAAGAACCTGCGCGACCTGAACGAGTTGATGGATCGCGAGTGCCTGTCGGCGGCGTCGCGCTACGGCATTCAGTTCGACGCCTCGCTGATCACCAGCATCGACGCGCCGCCAGAAGTCGAGTCGGCGCTGGCGGCGGTCAACACGGCGCACAACCAGGTCTCGTCGGACATCAGCCGGGCGCAGGCGGAAGCCGACCAGAAGATCGTGCAATCGAAGCGCGCCGTCGAGATCGAAACCCTGAAGGCGCAGGCGGAAGTCGAGCCGCTCATGGCGCTCGCCAGGCAGTTGAGCGACCTGAAGCGCATTGGCGGACCCGAAGCATTGCAGGCATACCTGCGCAACGTTCGCCTGAAACTGTACAACCAGGCTGAGCGCGTTATTCTGGAGGAACAGCTATGATCGAGTTTGCCACTGCCGCCATCGTGACCTTCATCGTCTGCCTGATTGCGGTGCCGACCGTTCTTGGACTGTTGCGCGCCTTCGGTCTGTACGCAATCGTGGAGGAAGGCACCTGTCACGTCTACGTTCTGTTCGGCAACGTCGTCGGCATTCTGCGCGAGCCGGGATTCTATTTCCTGCCGATTAATCTGGGGCTTGCTGCGTTCCTTGTCAACTGGCTCGGACGGCGCCACGTCATCGATATGCGGCTCGACCAGAAATACCTGCGCAGCCAGCCGGTCAACTCCGAGGAAGGAGCGCCGATGGGAGTGGGCATCTGGTATGAGTACAAGATCAGCGACCCCATCTCCTACCTGTTTAAGAACGCCGACCCCGACGGCTCGCTGGCGGCGAATGTGAGCAACGCCGTGGTGCGCACGCTGAGCAACCTGCCGCTTGCCGACATGCTGGAAAACCGCCACGCCATGAGCCGGACTGTGCGTGATGAAGTGTCGCCGAAATCGGCGGAATGGGGCTACCAGCTTGGTTCAGTCTACATCCGCAAAGTGCACTTCCGCGACATCGGCATGATCCGGCAGATCGAAGAGAAAGTCGTCAACCGGCTGCGCCAGGTGACTGCGGCGATCAAGCAGGATGGCGCCAACCAGGTCAGCATCATCACCAGCACCGCCGAGCGCCAGGCAGCGATCGAGTTCGCCAAGGCGCAGGCGATTCGTCCGCAGATCGTCGGAACGGCGCTCAATCAGATCGCTGCCGACCCGGATGTGGCATCGGCGTTGTTCCAGATCCTCGAACTCCAGAATATTACCGAGGGGCGCGCCGCTGTGACGCTGATCCCGCCTGCGCGACCGCTGCTCCAGCAGATGATGGCGGCGACGCCAGCCGGGAATAATCAGCCAGCGCGGCAGGTGCGGTGACGTGAGATGCTGTGCTGCACACAGTGTCAATAGCACACCAGTGCTATCTGGTATTGTGATGCCGTAGACGCCAAAAAACACTTGACAGTCTCTCAACTGAGGTTTACAATAGGTAAAGTCCGCACTTGACGCAAGTGCGGGCTTGACTACGCTCACCATGTGGGCTATAATAATGCGAACAAGCGTTCGCATTTTAAGAGAGTGATACAACGTATTGTATGGTTTGCGTGGATGCTCATGGCGCTTGCCGGATGCGGACAGCCATTGCAACTCGATGCTGCGCAGCGAACACGGACTCCACTCGTAACACAGCCTGCTGCGACGACGGGCACGCCTGAGCCAACTGCGCTGACTGCGGCGCCGACCCGTGTGACTCAGACGCCGGTTCAGGAACGCTCGCCGACGGCAGCGCCCGCGACGCGAACACCGACGGTTCAGATCATTCCATCGACGCCGGCGCCGCAAACGAACGAGGCGCGGTGGCGCGCACAACAGATTGATCGAGAAGTGCTCGATCCGCCGCAGATCTATCGGGTTGTCCGCCGCACGCCGTTGTTCTGGTTTGACCCTGAAACGGGGCAGATACTCGAAATTGGCACAGTCCTCGGTGATATTCCGGTGCAGGCGCGGTTTCGCCTGCGATCGACCGGCGAGGCTGCGCTTGAAGTGCCATACCGTATCAATAACGACTTCGGGCTGACAGCAATTTCCGAAGCGGTGCGTTCGCGCATGGAGGCTGCCGGTTATACGTTCAGCGTCGAAGCTTTTCTATTGGAGTCCGACGCCATGCAGGCGCCGTAGCGTCGTTGCCGGAGACCGTCTGTGAGTAGCAACTACCTAAACATGATCCGCGGGCAGCGCCGTCGTCCGAACGGCTTTCAGATCACCGCCCGCACCTTGCTGGCAATTCTGGCGTTCGTGGCGATGGCGGGGTCCGCCGCCTACTGGTGGGGGGTGCAGTCGCAACTGACCGACAATCGCATCGTGGCGATCGCCTTCACCGCCATCCTGGTCCTCGCGCCGCCGAGCCTCGTCTCGTTCCTCATTCCCTGGTCCCCCGCCGGGATGCTGCTCCAGAAGGTCAATGCGCGCACCTGGGCGTTCCCGGTCATCATCGGCT
>DAOTWI010000288.1:0-5264 GCA_034436075.1 Roseiflexus sp. | reverse complement strand
CGGCGCAGGCCGACGCCCGGCGCGCACGCGCCCCAAGGCGCGGTTTCAACCGCCAGCCTGGGTGTGCCGATTTTTAAGTTAATCTCCATAAGTCGCGGGCTACGGGAAGCGAAGCCCGCCTTCGCGGGCTTAATCGGGCGCTGCCGAACTATGTTCTCACAAACCATTAGCCCGCAGCTCAGAGGACGCGCGGCTCGACAGCTGCCTGTGCACACAACGTCGATACCTCCCAGAGTATACTGTATACGAGCGGCTTCAATAGCCTCAGAGAAATGAGAAATCAATGAGTCTCAACGGATATCCTGTCGATGCGCCGCGACAGTTCTACCGCTGGCGCAATTATCGGGTGGCGTACTACACCGCAGGCGCCGGTTCGCCCATGCTGCTGATTCACAGCATCAACGCAGCCGCGTCCTCGTTCGAGATGCGGCGGCCGTTTGCGGCGTTGCGGAGCGATCATCAGGTCTTCGCGCTCGATTTTCTGGGGTTCGGCGGCTCCGACCACCCCCGGCGCACCTACCGCGCCGATGATTACATCGACCTGATCAGCGACTTTGTCCGTGAGGTCGTTGGGAAAAGCGCGCCGGTGATCGCCAGTTCGCTCGGCGCAGCGTACACCATTCGTGCGGCTGCCCGCGATCCCGCACTCTTCGGTCCGCTGACCCTGATCTGCCCGACCGGCATCCGCAACCTGGCGCAACCGCAGCGACCAGGGTGGAGTTACGACGTGCTCGCCAGTCCGCTGGGCGACTTGATCTTTCGCACGCTGGCAAGCCGCCCCAGCATCGCCTTTTTCCTGCGCACCCAATCGTACTACGACCCCTCGGCGGTGGATGACCATCTGATCGATGGGTTCTATCGCGCCGCGTATCAGGCAGGGGCAAAATGGGCGCCGATCTGCTTCCTGACCGGGTTGTTGAACTGCGATGTGCGAGAGGCATTTGCACAATTGCGCCAGCCAACCCTGCTGGTCTGGGGGCGTTACGCCGATCTGACGCCATTGCGCACCGCCGACGCATTCCTGGCGCGCAACCCGCGCGCACGCCTCGCGGTGGTGGAGAAAGCCCGCCTCTCGGTGCAGGACGAACGCCCCGCAGAGTTCATGCATCTGGTGCAGGAGTTTCTTGCTGCAAACCATTCGCAGCGAGCATAAGTATTGACATCCAGGCAGCCATCGCTTATAATTAGAACAAATGTACGAATGCACAACGGCAGCGAGGCAGCCATGGCGATTGGTCGCAACAGAATCCGCCAGTTCACCGACGCAATGACCATCCAGTGGGCAAACGGCAAGAACGAAGCGCGGCTCACCCCTGGCAGCGGACGGTTCGTTTCGCACGTCGGCTGGTACGCCGAAGTCGGGCGCGACGACGAGTTTGACCGGTTCGTGTTCCAGGCGGGCATACCGCAGATGGAGATCCGCCACCCACGACAGGGCGCAACGGCGCAGATTGTCCGGCACTGGAACCTTGGCGAGCGGTTACGATTCTTCCCGGTCACCAGCGGTCCAGTGGCGACGACCGTGGCTGCCAGCCTGTCGCCGCGCAACATTGCCGCCACCATTGAAGCGGGCATCGGCTTGCGCTGGGGGCGCGGCGAGGGCGAACGCTCGAAGATGTCCATCCGCGGCTACATGCAGATTCAGCGCCAGAACCGCGCCGACGCCGCAGCGCACGAGGAATGGCTGCTCTACCCGCGCCTGGTGCAGATCTCGGTGCGCTCCCGCATGACCGATGAACTCCTCACCGCCCTGGTTGACCATGTGCGCGTATGCGAAATTGCCGACACCCTTGTTGATCGGGCGAAGCATCCCGACGTGATCCACTGCTACGAACTGGCGCTGCCGCTCGGTCCGGGTCAGGAAGAACAATGGGGCAAGGGCGAAACGACCACCGTGCTGCCGATCGCCAGCCTCCACCCGGAAACGGTTGACCTGCCATACCTGCGCAGCCTGTGGCGTCCCGATCATGTCGTGGAACTGGCGCTGCGCGACTGGCCCGACGTTCAGGCGTGGGCGCAGGAGTTCAGCGTTGGCGGGTACGCCGAACCTGCCGGGCAGATGTCCGGGGATGATGCGCGCGCAGGCGACGAGGCGGCGGTGAATGGGCGCGTGGTGCATGCCGATGCCTAGATTCGGCGATCCGTCTGCAAACGCGCATGCTTCTGAAAGCGCAGGCGCTTCGGATGCGCAGCTGTGCATTCCAGCTGCGCGCACATGCTTTTCCTGAGAGGTCGTGATCGGCGTTGGCTGCGACAAGCTCAGCCAACGCGGGCTGCGACGAGCTCAGCCCGCGCCAACCGCTCCACAGGCGCAGGCGTGATGGTTCAGGTTGTGGTTGCTCTTTCCTATAAGAGCGCAAGCGTCTTGTTCCTCCAGGGAGATGCCACAGATCAGCACTGCAATGTGTGTTACTGTTTCCGCCGATTATTGCCGTCGTTTTCGACCTGCACGCTGATGACATTGTGGCAGCGGAGCGTCTCCAACTCGCTCAACCGCCCGGCGAGGCGGTAGGGAGGGGTATTGCCACCCTCGCGCATCCGGGTGCAAGCGTGATGTGTCAGGAAACGACGGTACGGCCGTCAGCGATTGACATCGCCACCCCTTACCCCCCCGCAATGGTTTTTGAGAAAATAATCCGGTATTGCCCGATATAGCCCGCGAAGGCGGGCGTCGCAGCAGGAGCCCGCGGCTTATGGAGTTTGAGAACATAATCCGGCATCGCCCCGTCCAGCCCGCGAAGGCGGGCGTCACAGCAGGAGCCCGCGGCTTCAGCCGCCGGGCGGACGAACGGATAGCGGAATAATTTTTCAAAGTCCATCAGTCGCCGGGCTACAAGGCGGATAGCGGAGTATTTAATCAAACTCCATAGCGGGGGGGGCTTGCCGCCTGACAATGCACGCCCGGACCCCCGCATCTGTGGTCGTTTGACGGGCGCGCGCGATGTGGTATACTATTTTAGTGTCAAACTGACAACACCAGCGCATGCATACCATCGTATCCCCGAAAGCGGTCGGTACAGAAGGCAAATGAAGCCTGGCAAGGAGGCGTGTCTATGACCACTTCAACGACGTCGCAACGCGGCGGGTTGAGCAGCACGGCGTTGGCGCTGATCCCGATCGCTATAGCGATCAATGTGGCGTTGGGTCAACTGGTGCAGAGCGTTTTGAAACTGCCGATCTATCTCGACTCGATCGGCACTGTGCTGGTTGGCGTTCTGCTCGGTCCGCTGGCAGGGGCGATCACTGGCTTGCTCGCCAATGTCATCTGGGGATTGACGCTGGCGCCGTCAGCGTTACCGTTCGCTGCGGTGGCGGCGGTTATTGGGCTGATTGCGGGATATGCCCGCCAGTATGGCGCACTGCATTCGTGGTGGAAGATGGCGCTTGCGGGCGTGATTACCGGCGTGGTCGCGGCTGCGATTTCGGCGCCGATCGCCACGTATGTGTTCGGCGGCGTCACCGGCGCGGGCACTGATGTGCTGGTGGCTATGTTCCAGAACCTCGGCGCCAGTGTGCTGGGCGCGTCGTTCATGCAGGGCGCGGTTTCCGACCCGCTCGACAAGACGATCACCTACCTGATTGTCTGGGCGATTATCAGTGCGTTGCCGAAACGCCTGCTTGCGCGTTTTGGCGCGAACGACCAATAGCCGTTGTGCTGCCGTGCAACGCACCGGTCTGTTTATCGAACGCGCCGGTTTTCTCCAGCGACTGAACCCGCTGACCAAAGGAACCGGCGCGTTGTTGCTGATTGGAGCGACGTTTCTGCTCCCCGCGCCGCTGACGGGGGCGGCGCTGCTGGCTGGCGTGCTGCTGCCGTTGGCGCTCGCATCGCTGGCAGCGCGCCGCTTTCTCGATATTCTGCTGAAAACCCTGCTGCCGGTGCTGATCTCGCTGGCGCTGGTGCAGGGGTTGTTCTTCCCTACCGCTGATCCGACAACCATCGCGGTTGGTCCATTGCTGTTCCGCCGCGCCGGGCTTCAGTTCGCGCTCGATACCGGCAGCCGGCTGCTGGTGGTCGCCGGGGCGCCGTTGTTGCTGTTTCAGACGACCCACCCTGGCATGCTGGTCCAGGCGCTGATCCAGAGCGGTATGCCGCGTTCGATCGGGTATATTTTGTTGGTGGCGCTGCAACTCATTCCGGCGATCAGCGAGCGCGCCGTGGGAGTGGCGGAAGCGCAACGCGCGCGCGGGTTGGAAACGGAGGGCAATGTGCTGCAACGCATCCGTGGCGTGCTTCCGCTGGTCAGTCCGTTGATCGTTGGCGTCCTGGTCGAAGCGGAGGAGCGCGCCATGGCAATCGAAGCGCGCGCCTTCAGCGCGCCTGGTCCCAAGACCTGGATGCGCGACATTCCCGACCCGCCCGCTGAACGCATGGCGCGGACCACCATGCTGGCGGCGCTGGGAACGCTGATTGTGTGGCGCATTGCGACGCTCTTCGCTGGATGATGATATGATCGAGGCGCCCTTCGATGTGGATCGACCGTCTCCGCTACCAGTCCTTGACGCTGAAATGAATACTGTGCTACAACCGCACACTCCCATTGCGCTGCGCGATGTGACCTTCACCTACGCAGGCGCGACCGAACCGGCACTGCGTGATGTCACGCTCACGGTTCCCGCTGGTCAGATCTGTGCGGTCATTGGTAAAGCGGGCGCCGGCAAAAGTACGTTGTGCGCGCTCTGCGCGGGGTTCGTGCCGCATTTCTTTCACGGTCGCCTGAACGGTGACGCGGTGGTGGATGGCATGCCGATTGCGCGCCATTCTATCGCCGAACTGGTGCGCCATGTCGCCCTGGTGGGCAGCAATGCCTTCAGCCAGATTTCTGGCGCACGGTTTACCGTGTACGACGAGGTGGCGTTCGGGTTGGAAAACCTTGGCGTGCCGCGCCCGGACATGATCGAACGTGTGGAATGGGCGCTGCGGGCGCTCGGCATCGACCACCTGCGCGACCGTTCGCCCTACGCGCTCTCTGGCGGTCAGCAGCAGCGCATGGTGATTGCGGCTGCGCTGGCAATGCGCCCGCCGGTGCTGGCGCTCGATGAACCGACTGCGCAACTCGACCCGCCAGCGATGGCGGAACTTGCTGGCGTGTTGCGGTCGCTCAGCCAGCAGGGGATGACCATTCTGGTCGCCGAACATCGCCTGGAGTGGGTCGCCGACGTGGCTGAGCGGGTCGTGGCGCTGGATCGCGGCGCTATACTTGCTGATGGCGCCCCCGCTGATGTGCTGACCGACCCCCGATTGTGCGAGCGTGGCATCGGCT
>DAOTWI010000287.1:0-2813 GCA_034436075.1 Roseiflexus sp. | reverse complement strand
GCCGGGCGCCCATGGCACGCGGGAACGTTGTCGGGGCGCGCGCCCGCACGGGGTGCAAGGTGAGTGTGAAGATTGCAGGTGGAAAGGTGAAGCGCGGCAAGCGGCAAGAAGCGCAGGTCGATGGTGGTTCTCTCTGTGCCCTCTGTGGCTCTGTGGTGAGCCACAGGGACGAAGAGTTGCATATTGAAGTGGGGGAAAAGGTTGCAGACGACAGGTAGCGCAGGGACACTCGCAAGGGCGTCGAAAGTCGCGCGTGGCAGGAGTGGTGCGTGAGCGGTAAGAAAAAACAGTACTACGTCGTCGTGAAAGGACGAAATCCCGGAGTCTACACACAATGGTCTGGCGAAGGCGGCGCTGCAGAGCAAGTCGAAGGATTCCCCGAAGCGGTGTACAAAGGTTTCTACACCCACGAAGAAGCCATAAACTGGCTCAAAGCATTCCCACAAGAGACGTTATTGAACGTTGCACCCAATCTGGTTGACTATCTCGAGAGCCATGCGGGAGTTACGGTCAGCACAAATGAGATTGTTGCTGATTTACTTAAATCTGGCAAAGTAGTGATGTTTACCGACGGTTGCGTCAATCCAGAATCAGGTTCTGGCGGTTATGGTGTTATTCTCAAGTATCGTGACATCACAAAGGAGATATCAGGAGGTTTTCGAGAAACAACCAGCAACCGGATGGAAATGATGGCCTGTATTGAAGGCTTGCGATCTTTGAAGAGAAAATCCGAAGTCGTCATCTTTAGTGACTCGAAGTACGTCGTTGATAGCATGGCAAAAGGCTGGGTCGAAAAATGGCGAGCTCAAGGCTGGATGAGGAATGAGAAAGAACGAGCAGAGAACTCCGATCTCTGGGAGCAATTGCTGGAGCTTTGCAACCAGCACCAGGTGGAGTTTCGCTGGGTAAAGGGCCATAACAACACCAGAGAGAATGAGCGATGCGACCAGTTAGCATCAGAAGCGGCAAAAAGAGGAGATTTGCCAATTGATCATCGGCTTTCACAAAGTAATAACGGACAACGACCCGCTGGTAGAAACCGCCCTGCGTGAGCAACTGAAGACAACCTACCCCGCTGCAGCGGTGCATACGCTCCATGCCGTCGGTCACTTCCCGTACCTCAACGACCCTGATACATATACGGAGTTGCTCCGATCGTTCTTTGATCGCTCCTCTTCATCATAGAACCGAGGCGCGACCTATGCGCGAAATCTACGTCAGCACCGATGTCGAAACCGATGGACCCATTCCGGGACCGCACTCGATGCTCAGTCTCGGGTCGGCGGCATATTTGCCGGATAAAACACTCATCGCCACCTTTACCGCCAATCTGGAAACGCTGCCCGGCGCCGCTGGCGATCCGAAAACGATGGCGTGGTGGCAGGCGCACCCGAAAGCATGGCAGGCGACTCGCCAGAATGCGCAGCCGCCGCAAACAGCGATGCAGCAGTATCTCCGATGGCTGAAGGCGCTGCCAGGCAAACCGGTTTTTGTCGCCTATCCCGCGGCCTTCGATTTTATGTTCGTCTACTGGTATCTCATCCGTTTTACGGGCGAAAGCCCTTTCTCGCATTCGGCGCTGGACATCAAGACGTATGCAATGGCGCTTCTGAAGACGCCCTACCGCGCGAGCACGAAGAAGCAGATGCCCCGCGAGTGGTTCGATCGATTACCGCACACGCACCATGCACTCGACGATGCCATCGAACAGGGAGCGCTGTTCTGCAATATGCTGGCAGCGAATGGCGTGCGCTGATAGGGGCGCCGCTCTCTCCCGTGAGCACGGCCTGGAATGGAACACGGATTTGCGCGGATTGAGACGAATGCTTACGGATTGGGCTATGCACTTTATTCCACAGGTAGAGAGGCTCTTTATGGATGCACATGTCTCCTCCTCCGTCCCCGGAGTCTGGAAAGCGACGCTTACTGAATTGCAGGTCGATGACCCCGATTACGAGCACGGTTACACCCTCGCACGCCTGCGCGCGATGCTCAATGGCAACGACAGCGGAACGCTGCGCACCCCCGGCGGCGTGGAAGTCCAGGTATCGCTGGCGCCGTGGCGCGGGCGCGACCCCGAGACGACGCGCATTCGTCTTGGTTTCACCTTTACCCCGCAGACGCCGATTGCACCGACCGATCCGCACTACGTTCCGCCACCGACTGCGCAACCGGCAATCTGCTGCCAGCCATCGCAGAGCGAACCGTCCGATCCGCAACACGCCGCTGCGCCAGCGCCGCGATACATGATGTTCATCATGGTGCAGGATCGTTCGAGCGATCACCGTGTGGAAATACGACCAGTCAGCGCAAAACAGCCGCCGCTGACCATCGGCGACATCCGCGCAGCACTGGATGTCTCGCAGTCAGCGCTGTCCTGCCCGCTGTGCGACACCGTCATCGATCTCGCAGCGCCATTGGAAGAAGTGTTGCAGCGCCTGGCACAGGCGTGCGATGGTGATGCGACGCCGGTTGACATTTGCATCCACCACCCACATACCATTGCAGAGACGAAGGCGCCGCCAGCGACATCACTTATTCGCGTCGCGCGAATGTGGAGTGCTTGAAGATTCACACAGACATAATGGACGGGGGCAAAAACGGGCGTCAGAACACGGAAAACACCCATTGCACCCCAAACGCTCTACACCTGTGAGAGGGAGCCGGGCGGATGAGGGAAAACGCGCTTTCCCGGCAGAGCGTTTGATGGTGTTTGAGAAAATAATCCACTATTGCCATGTCTAGCCCGCGCAGGCGGGCTTCGCTTCCAGGAGCCCGCGGCTTCAGCCGCCGGGCGGGTAGGCGGATAGCGG
>DAOTWI010000286.1:0-13952 GCA_034436075.1 Roseiflexus sp. | reverse complement strand
TCCGCGCCAGCGCGGGCGCCGGTCGCCCCATGGCGCTGCGCCATTCCCCGGTTCCTCGAAGACGTCCGGGTCGCCGGGCGCATCGTCGCCGAACGAGCGCGGCTCATGTTCCAGCGCATCACCAACACGATCATTGATGAGCGACTGCCAGGCAGGGCTCAAACCCCAGTCGGAGACGCCGAAGAAGATATGGTCGATCACACCGTTGGCGTCACGATGCACCAGGTCGTACTTCGTGCGATTGCCCTGCCGGTAAGCGCGCCATAAACCGAGACGCCCCTTCCATTTCACCTGGCTCTGGAGATCGATCCGTCCCTCGCGCACATCCTCGTAGCGGTTGATGGCATATGCCCATAATCCCTGTGCGTGATCGCGCGTCACCCCCGATGTGGTGCGCAGGTCGCGCACCTCGTACAACCAGACGCCAGCGCGCTTTTGGGCTTCGACAATCTCAACGCCGCTGCGCGGCAGGTCCAGCTCCTGCCCATTGTCGAGCGGCGTAGCGGCGCCCTCCGCCAGGGCGCGCCGGCAGAGTTGAATGATCTCAGCGCGGTCGGCAACGACCGTCTCACCCTCGTGCCGCGTGTAGATGACGCCATCACTCCCGACATACGGCGGCGAGCTGGTGGCACGCACTTCGACGCGCAGCAGATCGCGGCCCTCATACGCAATCAACTCGAATGTCAGATAGGGTGGCGGGTTCAGATGTTCCTGCACGCTGCGTCGCAGCGTCTCGCTCAGTTGCTCTGGGTGTTCGACGCCTGTCAGGTGCGCGCCAGCGCCGCTGATGATCAGGGTCCCGCCGCCAACATTCGCCAGCGCCGCCACATCGCGCCAGAGCGTATCAACAGCCGACTCAGGGCGCAACGCCTGGCGGTCGTTCTGCGCGCCGAACCGGAGCGTATCGATCTCCCACTGCTTCTGGTCACGCTTGGGAACCCGCACCCGGTCGAAGTCGTTCGATGCAAACAGTTCCTTCAGTGCGGCAAATGTTGGCGCAGGCAGGAGAAACTCAACATAGCGATCACCGATGCCGTGGCGATGCCAGCCATTCCCCTCGCCGGCATTCACACGTCGCAGCCGATGGGCATCAGAACCCTGGATGCAGAACATGCGGCGCTCATAGTGCTCGGTCTTGCCATTGTAGAACGTCGGTGACGTAAACTTCTCGTGGTCGGTGTAGAAGTTGATGAATTCGAGCGCGTGCAACGCCGGATGCTGAGTGGCGGCGACCCGCGACTGACCGCTGGTGCCCATCCGCAAGGTCTCGGTGATGACGCCGTTTGGTCCATTGGCGTGCGGTGCGATAACAATGCCGCCAGCGCGATTGATGATGTCATAGGCGTCCGTCACATGCCGCGTATCGGCGATCGAACATGCCCCCTTCTTGAGCAAATCGGGCGGAACGCCAAGTTGCAGCAGCGTCGCCTCAATCAGGCTGATAGGGCGATCAGGCGCAAAAATCCCCAGAATATGCGCGCCATAGTGCGATGTGAACTCGAACCCTGGCAGAACCGTCATCCGCGCCAGCAGACGGCGATATTCATTGAGACGATTCTGTTCCTCTTCCGTGATGCGTTGCTGGCGTTCGAGCGTCTGGAGAAACTCGATCTCCTGACGCATCAATTCGTATCCATGAACGGTGTTATGATCGGTCAATGCGATGATGTCGAGACCCCGTCGCTCGGCCTCCTGCAGAATGTCAAGAAAAGCGACTTCTGGTTCCGCATAGTCTTCTGAGGCAGGAGTATGAATGTGTAAATCTGCTCGAAACCACCGCATTCCCCCCGACGAACCATTCCCATTTTGCGACATACAGAATGCTCCAAGAGATGATATGATACTCTGTTTTGATAGCCTGTCTCTGCGCTAACACGACCAATGTGCGCCGACAGATGCCGGGTTGAACATCAAGCCTTCCGCAACGACGACCGTTTTCTTCTTTCCCATCTCCGATCGGCCGTCACCACGCTGTCTTCACCTCCTCTCTCGTTTTGCTCACGGTCTGCTTTAACTGGTATCATACCCCAAAGCCCGTTATCCTGCAATGCGAGGATATGTTTTCAGGAGCGTATGCCGTGCCCGATGTTCCCGAACAGATCGATGATCTGATCTATGCGCCCAACCCCGATTATCCCTATCCGTTCCCGGTTCCGCAGCCACCGCATTTCTGGATGACCGAGCAGACCGGCAAACTGTCGGCTGCGGTCGAACGGTATTTCAGCGGACAGCGACTATCGCCAGAGGACCTGCGGTTGTTGCGCTCGTATTTGCGCCAGTACGTCACGCGCGCGGTGATTGCCGAGGGGGTTGAACGTCAGGCGCTGCTGCGCAAGATCGACACACTGAAGAACAACCGCGATGTCGAGCGGTTTGCCGATGAACTGTCGGAAGCGGGGATCGAACCGTTTTGAGATGACCGTCACCTTCCGCCCCTCTCGGTGACGGTCACATATGGACGCTTCCCCGCAGGCGCCGCCGCGCCGCTGCGATCGCCAAGATCGCGGCGGTGGGACTCCCTCTCTGGTGACCGTCAACGCTGCGGGCTGGTGACGGTCACATATGGACGCTTCCCCCGTGATCGCCAGGATCGCGGCGGTGGGACTCACTCCCTGGTGACCGTCACCGCTGCGGGCTGGTGACGGTCACATATGGACGCTTCCCCCGCGATCGCCAGGATCGCGGCGGTGGGACTCCCTCTCTGGTGACCGTCACCGCTGCGGGTTGGTCGGGCTGGTGACTGTCACATGCGGACGCTTCCCCGCAGGCGCCGCCGCGCTGCTGCGATCGCCAGGATCACGGCGGTGGGACTCCCTCCCTGGTGACCGTCACCGCTGCGGGCAGTCCCATGCCTCACGCAGTTCCACAAGATCGCGGAAGACGAAATCGGGCTGGATGGCGCTCTGCTCCAGCATGTCCGGCGTTGTCACGCCGGTCAGCACCAGTGCGCCGGCAAGCCCCGCCGCGTGCGCTCCGGCGATGTCGGTATCAAGGCGGTCGCCAATCGTCAGTGTGCGCGTCGCGTCCGCTCCCAGCGTCTCGATCGCAGCGTGGAACATGGTCGGTCCCGGTTTGCCGATGACGAACGGCTCGGTTTCCGTGCTGACGCGCAGCAACGCCAGGAGTGCGCCGCATCCCGGCACGATCCCATCCTCTGCGGGAAAGGTGGTGTCGGGGTTCGTGCCAACGAAACGCGCGCCGGCGCGGATGAGCAGGCACGCCTTCCGCAGCCGCCGGTACGTCACCTCGAAGTCCATCCCGACGACCACAAACGCTGGATGCTCCTCGTCTTCAACAAAGTAGCCATCCTCGAAGAGCGCAGTGCGCAACCCGTCCATGCCAATCGCAAACATGCCTGTGCCGCGCGGCGCCTGCGTTTCGAGCCAGCGCCGCGTCGCCACCGATGAGGTGACGATGCGTGATGCTGGCATGTGAATGCCCATCCTTGCGAGTTTGGCTTCGTACTGCGCAGGGGTCATGGTTGCATTATTCGTGCAGCAGGCGTAGGCGACGCCGCGCGCATCGAGGAATGCCAGCAAATCGCCGACCCCCGGCAATGCCCGCGATCCGCGGTACAGAACGCCGTCCATATCGAAGAGCACGGCAGTGAAGCGGTTCAGTTCAGACGTCATAGGGCTCCATCACATTCGTTCGGGGGCTTTGATGCCAAGCAGCGCCAGACCATTCCGCAGCGCCTGCGCCGTCGCTGCTGTCAGGCGCAAACGCGCTGCGCGCAGCGCGGGCGTTTCCGCTTTGAGCACCGAACAATCGCGGTAGAATGCCGCGAGCGCCCGCGCCGTCTCATAGCACCATTCGGCAATGACGAACGGTGCGTACCGTTCGCCGGCTTCGCGGACAGCGCCGGGCAGTTTCGCCAGTTGCTTGATCACCGCCGTTTCCGAGGGATGCGTCAGCAGTGCGGCATCCCCGCCTCCGGCGTCGATCCCTTCTTCCGCCGCCTTGCGCAGGATCGAGCAGCAGCGCGCATGCATATACTGGATGTACGGCGCACTGTTGCCCTCAATCGCCAGCATGCGATCCCAGTCGAGCCGGATGTCGCGCCGGGGGTCCTGGTACAGATCGTTGTACATCACTGCGCCGACGCCCACTGCTTCGGCGATCGCCTCTTTTTCGGCTTCCGTCAGATCAGGGCTTGCCTGATCGACGACGGCGCGCGCGCGGGCGTGCGCCTCATCGAGGAGATCAGCCAGGTAGATCATGTTGCCAGCGCGCGTCGAGAGCGGGCGTCCCTGCTGATCGAAGATCGTCCCAAACCTGACGTGGATCAGTTCACAATCGCGCGCATACCCCATCGCGCGCGCCAGCGCGAACAACTGCCGGAAGTGCAGTTCCTGGCGGGCATCGACCACATAGATGATCTTTGCCGGATGAAATTCGCGCTCCCGGTACACAATGCCTGCCAGGTCGCGCGTGTGGTAGAGCGTGCCGCTGTCGCTGCGCTGAAGCAGGAAGGTTGGCAGTCCTGGTTCCAGTTCATCGACCACGACCGCGCCATCCTCATCGCGGTAGGCGACGCCTTTTTCAATCGCTTCCTGGATCAATCCATCGAGCATGGGGGCGTAAAAACTCTCGCCGAGCGTATAATCGAACCGCACCCCCAGCCGGTCGTAATTGCGCTGATTGGCTTTGAGCGTCAGATCGACCATCCACTGCCACAGCTCGCGCGCCAGCGGATCGCCCTGTTCGAGTTTGAGTGACCAGGCGCGCGCCTCGTCGTCGTGGTTGGGTTGCGCCGCGCGCGCCTGCAATTCGGCAATCCGCTCGCGCTGCGCCAGCGCCTCCGGGTCGCTCTGCTCGAGGCGCTTTGTCCAGCGGGCGGCTTCTTCGCGCAGCGCCACATCGTCCTTGACGAGCGCACTGTAGCGCGCATACAGTTTATCAATCGCTGCAATCGCGTCTTCATCGTCCCCTTCCGGCTTGCCCCAGCGCACGATGGCAGCGATGTTCATGCCGAACTGTTTGCCCCAATCTCCCAGGTGATTGTCGCCAATCACGCGATAGCCGAGGAAGTCGAAGATGTGGTACAGCGATTGCCCGATGATCGTCGAACGAATATGCCCGACGTGCATGGTCTTCGCCACATTCGGCGATGAATAATCAATAACAATCGTCTTCCCGGCGCCCTGGTCGTCGCTGCCATACCGCGCGCCGAGCCGTTCGACCTCATCGAGAACTGTCACTGCCAGGCGTGCAGCGTCGAGGCTGAAATTGACGAACGGACCGGTGGCGACAATCGATCCAATCAGCGATCCTGGCGGCGCGTGCGCCTTCTCAGCGATGCGCTGCGCCAGGTGCGGCGGCGCGATACCCGCCTCCTTCGCAGCGCGAAACGCCGGAAACGCCAGATCAGCCGGAATATTCGGCTTGGGGGTGACGAGTTCGATCTGATGCCCGGCAACCAGATTGGTTCCGGCGATAACCGCGTGCGCCTCGCGCACGAAACGATCAAGCGCGTACTCCATACCGCCCTCACGGTTGTATGAACCAGCGGCAGTATACCGGGAACCTGTTCCTGATGCAAATTGTTCCTGTAAGGTATTGTTCATCTGCGCCGCTTGAGCGCATGTGGCAGCATATGGTACGATGGACTGGCGGTAAAATAATCGTTGAGAGCACCGGGCGTCTATGTCGATTCGTCCGCCATTGCGTTTGACCATCCGCTCCAAAATGACGCTGGTGGCGCTGGTGCTGGCGCTGGCGCCGCTGATCTTCGTGAGCGTCCTCAGTCTCTCGGCGCTCGACCGCGCCCGCGGCATTGCGGTGCAAACCGCTTCCGACGCTCTGCGCACGCAAACCGAAGACGACCTCGTGCGCTGGGTGACCGACAAAGCCAATCTCTACGACGCCAAACTGGCGAGCGTCTACTATCAGGTCGAAACGATTGTCAGGTACCAGCCGCTCCAGTCTGGTTCGGTGAAAACCGGCGCCGATCGTCTCTGGATTGCGCCGGATGGTCCCACGCCCGACGCGATGCGCGCCCACGCCAGCGCCGTCGCCCTTGCCCGCCAGTACATCCCGCTCCTGCGCGCATCGGTCGATCAGGACGGCATGGTCAGCCTGGGATATGTCGCCTTCGAAGATGGCGGCGTCCTCGCGTTCGACCACGACATCATCGACATTCTGGACGCCATCAAGCCTTTTGATCCGCGCCAGCGCAGCTGGTACATCGCTGCGCGCGAGGCGGGCAAGACGGTGTGGGTCGATACCTATGTCGATGCCAATACCAAGAAACTGACCACCACCTGCGCCGCGCCGCTCTATGACCAGAGCGGCGCATTCATTGGCGTCGTGGGATTCGATGTGCTGCTGGAAACCATCCAGCAGGATATCCTGTCCATCGACATTCCGCCCGGCGGTTCGGCGTTCCTGATCAATCAACGGGGTGACGTGCTGCTGCACAACACGCTGCTGAACCATCAGGGTCGCTGGGATCAGCCGATCCTGACTGACAACCTCCTGGACGATGCCAATCCGCAGTTGCGAGCAATTGCCGGGCGGATGACGCGCATGGAACAGGGGATTGAGCATCTGACCATTCAGGGCGAAGAGGTGTATCTGGCGTTTGCGCCAATCTCCAGCGCCGGATGGAGCGTCGGCATCGTCATCCCCGCCGCCGAAGTCACCGGACTGGCGCAGCAGGTCAGCGAAGTCATTACGATCCGCCAGGACGTGCTCAGCGGGCAGATCGTCCTGGTGATCGTGTTGAGCGTGATTGTCGTCTCCGTCCTGAGCATGCCCGCCGCGCTGATCCTGACGCGCCCGCTGCGCGCCTTGCAAACGGCGGCGCAGCGCGTCGCCGCTGGTGATCTGACCTGCCGCGTCCCTGAGTCGGGCGATCATGAAATTGCGAATGTCGGTCATTCCTTCAACACCATGACCGATGCGCTGCGCGAGAAGATCAATGAACTGGAGGTGAACCTGCGTCAACTGGCGGCGCTGAACGATGTGTCGAACCAGTTTCGCACGATCGGGTCGGTGCGGGAACAGCTTGACGCCATTCCCAGGGGGGTGTGCGAGTGCCTGGGATTTGAACGCGCCGTGCTCTACCTGATCGAGCAGCAGACCCTGCGCCCGGTGAGCGCCTGGGTGAATACCGGTGATGTTGATCAGATCGCTTATGTGCTGGCGGACGCTGCGCCCATCCCGCTGGAGAGCGAAACCATGGCGGCTGATGTGGTGCGGAGCGGGCAGGCGGTCATCGTGAACGATGCGTCTGCGCAGCCTCCATCAGGGAGCGCCGTGCAGGCGCCGCTGTTCGGACGCGAGAAGCGGGTTATTGGCTTGCTCGTTGCATCCTTCGCTGCATCGGGGCATGCGCCCACGCCACGCGACGCTGCACAGTTGATGACCTATGCCGGGATGTCGGGGCTGGCGCTCGAAAACACGATGCTCTACGCCGATCTCGAACGTCAGGTGGCGCAACGCACGGCGGAATTGCGCACGGCGCTGGCGCGCGCGCAGGAGGCGGATCGCCTGAAAGGTCAATTCCTGGCGGCGGTGTCGCATGAACTTCGCACGCCGCTCAACGCCATTATCGGGTTCTCGACCGTCATGCTCGATGAGATCGACGGTCCGATTACGCCGTTGCAACGTGAGGACCTGAAGATCATTAACCGGAATGGTCGCTTCCTGCTGCACATGATCGATGAATTGCTCGATCTGGCGCGGATCGAAGCCGGCAAAATCGACCTGGAACTGGCGCCGCTCGATATGCGCGCCCTGATCGCCGAAGTGACCGAAACCATCCAGGGATTGCTGCACAACCGTCAGATCACCCTCAACCTCTCATTGCCCGAACGCCTGCCATATGCCTATGCGGATACCGCCCGGATTCGCCAGGTGCTGCTCAACCTGCTCTCGAACGCCATCAAGTTCACGCGGCAGGGAAGTGTGACCGTCAGCGCGCGCTGCGTGGCGGCGCCCGACCATTCTCTGAAGGCGATGGGTTCGGGCGCCGTTATTGTGCGCAACGGGCAGCGCCTGTATCCCTATATCGCAGTCAGTGTCCATGATACCGGCATCGGCATCGCTCCCGAAGACCTGACGCGCATCTTCGAGGCGTTCCATCAGGTGCGCTCCGGCGACCGGCAGCGGGGCAGCGGGCTGGGTCTGGCGATCAGCCGGCGCCTGATCGAAGCGCACGGCGGGCGCATCTGGGCGGAAAGCGAACCGGGAAAAGGGAGCGTCTTCACCTTCATTCTCCCATGCGCCGTGGTTGCACGCAACGATCATTCTGGCAACGTTGCTGATCCTGCTCCATCATCTGTCCGGCATATCGAGATTCACACCACTCTCATTGACTAATGACCGAATCTTTGATTCTCTACATCGAAGACAACTATGATAATCAGTTGCTGGTGCGCCGCATCCTGGAGGCGCGCGGGTATACGCTTCAGGTCTGCGAAGATGGTCCGTCCGGCATTGCGCTGGCGCGCGAAAGCCAACCGGCGCTCATTCTCGTCGATATCAATATCTCGGGAATGGACGGCTACGAGACGACAACGCGCTTACGCAGTCTGCCGCATCTCCAATCGACGCCCATCATCGCTATTACGGCTGATGCCCGCCCTGGAACGCGCGAACGCGCATTAACTGCGGGATGCGACGGATTCATCACCAAGCCGATCGACCCGCGCCTGCTCCCCGATCAGATTGCCGAATTTCTGGGCGGAAAGCGTGAACTGCTGCCCAAGAGCCTGGAAACGACCATGCTGCGCGAATACAACGCCAAACTCGTCGAGCGTCTCGAGCGGCAGGTGCGTGAATTGAGCGCCCGCAACGCCGAACTGCAAGACCTTGATCGCTTGAAGAATACGTTCCTCGCTACCCTCTCGCACGAACTGCGCACACCGCTCACCGCGATCCTCGGCTACCTGGAACTGTTCGAACGGCGCACCCTCGGACCGTTGAACGATGTGCAGGGACAGGCCATCAACGTGATTGCGCGCAATGCGCGCATACTCTCGCGCATCCTCAACAACCTGCTCTACCTGCAAGAGGTGCGCTCGACCGAGATCCGGCGCGTGCCAGTCGTGATCCACGAGGTGTTGCAGGAAGTCCTTGCCGATATGCAGCCGCTCGCGCGTACCGCGAATGTGACATTGTCCGCCTCCCTCCAACCAACCGCCGTGTACAAAGGCGACCCGATCGGCATTGGTCAGGCGCTGCGCGCCCTGATTGACAACGCCATCAAGTTTACGCCCGCCTCTGGACGGGTTGATGTGACCCTGATCGACGAACCGTCGCGCGTGCTGGTGCGGGTGGAGGACACGGGGATCGGTATTCCAGCGGAAGCGCACGAAAAGATTTTTCTCCCCTTCTACCAGATCGATGACACCCTGGCGCGTCCATACAGCGGCGCCGGGCTTGGACTGGCAATCGCCAGACATGTGGTCGAGGCGCATGGCGGGCAACTGACGGTGCGGAGCGTCGTCAATGTTGGTAGCACATTTACGGTCGTACTGCCGCGGGAGTAGGTGTGCTAGCGGAAATGCGCAATAGCAATCCGATGATCAGAAAGTTCATGATCACCGACGAACCGCCATATGAGATGAATGGCAGCGTAATGCCGGTCAGCGGAATAACGCGTAGATTTCCGCCGATGATGATGAAGGTTTGTGCGGCGAGAATCGTCGTCAGTCCGACGGCGAGGAGTTGCTCGAACCCGCGAAAGCGCCCGGGTATGCGCATGGCAATGTGGTAGCCGCGAAAGATCAGCAGCAAATACGCGACCAGGACGGCCAGACTTCCCGCGAGCCCCATTTCCTCTGCCAGTGCAGTAAAGACAAAATCGGTATGCACTGCCGGGATGACGGTTGGCAGTCCCTGACCCAGCCCCGCACCGAGCACGCCTCCCGATGCCAGAGCATAGATCGCCTGAACGATCTGATACCCGCTGCCCTGCGCCGTTGCCCACGGATCGAGCCAGATGGCCACCCGCGTCTTCACCACGGCCACAATGTTGTACAGCACATACGAGCCGGCGCCAAAGGCGCACAACCCGGCAACCACATACCATCCGCGTCCCGTCGCCACATACAGCATCGCCAGAAACACACTGAACAGGAGCAACGCAGCGCCAAGGTCGCGCTGCGCAATAATCAACCCCATCGCCAGCCCCCACATGGCGATCAGCGGCGCGAGATACGGTAGCGGCGGCAATGGCAGCGGACCGATACGGTAGCTGGCGGCAACCACCTCACGATGCTCGTTCAGGTAGGATGCCAGGAAGATAACCAGCACAATCTTGAGCAGTTCGGACGGTTGGAACAGGAAGAAGCCGAAGTTGAACCAGGCGCGCACGCCGCTGTTGTTCGGATCGACGCCAAAGAGAAAGGTCGCCAGAATCAACGCCACCCCTGCCGTCAACCAGGCGTATCGATGATGATCGAGCCAGTCCATCAACGAGGTGCGCTGATACCGCCGCAACAGGTCATCCCACGGGACGAACAGTACAATGGAGCAGATGACGATTCCCAGCAGCGCCCAGAGCGCCTGCCGGTCGTCGATGCCAGCGAAACAGGGCGCCAGCGTTCCATCGCGTTGCTGACACCTGATGGAGAGCAGGTCGGGTTCGAGGCGGGCGATCAGCATCAATCCCAGCCCGGTGAGCAGCGCCACCAGGGGGAGCACCATCTGATCCGCATCGGGCAGTCGCCAGCTCAGGCCAAGCGACATCGCCAGGAAGAGGAGGAAGGGCAAGACCGAGGGCCACAGAATACGAGCGATCCCCTGGAGCGTGGTCGATGACATTGGGCCGCCGGCATCGACTGCCAGCGCCACCAGGGCGTAACCTGCCGCAAAGAAAATCAGCGCGATCAGCAACAGCCGCAGTTCGGCGCTGCGCAGGCGCCACGGGCGTCGGAACATGGTCAGATGTTAAACAGAAAATGGCACACATCGCCATCCTGCACGATGTACTGCTTTCCTTCCATCCGCACGTGTCCATGTTTGCGCGCTTCAGCCATGCTGCCAGCGCGCGCCAGATCGTCGAACGCGACGATCTCGGCGCGGATAAAGCCGCGCTGAATATCGGAGTGAATCACGCCAGCGGCCTCGACGGCTGGCGTGCCACGGCGGATCGTCCAAGCGCGCACTTCATCAGGACCGGCGGTGAGGAAACTGATGAGACCGAGCAGTTCGTAGGACAGCGCGATTACCCGGTTGCGCGCCGGTTCGGCGATGCCGAGATCATCCATGAAAGCGCGCGCCTCCTCCTCGTCGAGTTGGGCAAGTTCGGCCTCGATCTTGCCGCAGAGCGTCGCCACCCCGCTCCGTCGATGCTCATAGCGGATCGCCGGCGGCTGCTGGAGTTGATCCTCGCCAATGTTAACCGCAAGTAGCAGCGGTTTGGCGGTGAGGAACTGATAGCCGCGAAGCAAACGCTCCTCTTCGGCGGTCAGATCGAGGTCGCGGATGGGCGTGCCGCTCTCCAGCGCCGCCTGAATGCGCACCAGCGCATCACGTTCCGTGATGCGCATCTCGCGGTCTTTCGCCGACATCTTGCCGATCTCAGCGTTCAGGCGTGTCAGACGGCGCTCGATAATTGCAAGATCGGAAAAGGCGAGTTCCAGATCGACCGCCTCGATGTCGCGCAACGCGTCGATGCCGCCGTCTGGATGCGGTACAGTTTCGTCCTCGAATGAGCGCACAACGTGGAGCAGCGCATCGGCGCCACTGATGTAGTTGAGCACGACGGGCGGCAGTCCGCCACTCTCGCGTGCACCGCTGCTCAACCCGCCAATATCGATATACTGCACATCGGCGCAGGTGACTTTTTTGGGATTGAACATCCGCGCCAGCACATCGAGGCGCGAATCGGGCACCCGGACCGTTGCCAGGTTGGGCGCCAACTGCCCTGAACTATAGGCGGTCGTTTCCGCCGTACCGCCGGTCAGCGCGTTGAAGACGGTGGTTTTGCCGCTATTGGCAAGTCCAATGATTGCAATTTTCATCGAAGTGTCACAATCGTGCTGCGAGCCTCTCTCCGGTATGTGCATCAGTATAGTATACCTGTCCGGTTGCGGCAAGCGTGGTAAGACGCACCATCGTAGGGCTAGCGCAGAACGCTAGAGTTTTGACCAAAGCTTAACTCCGCGCTACTTTCACCTCGCCTGCGCTTCGGCTATAATGGTGAGGAAGAGGTGACAGGCGGCGGGGAAATTACTACATTAGTGAAGTTTCTTTCATCTTTTGGCGCAAAGCGCGCGTAACTTAAGAGAGCCTTGTCGCGTTGGTACTGAATAGGCAACCTGTTCTTGCCAGCGGCGGCAGAAGCGTGAGCGTCTACCGGTCGGTCGAGGAATATGGTTGCTGATGCAAACGTCGAACTTCCAGCCATTATCGCTCGCGCTCAGGCGGGCGATGAGTCGGCGTTCGGCGAGTTGTACGCCAGGTATGCGAGGTACATCTTGCGTTACATGTACGTGCGCACGCGCGAACCGGAACTGTCGCAGGACCTGACGCAAGAAGTGTTCATTCGCGTCCTGAAAGGCATTGGCGGTTTGCAATACCGTGGCGAAAAAATGTTTCTCGGCTGGTTGTACACCATCGCGGGGAATGTCCTGATCGGTCAGGCGCGACGACGTCAGATATTCGCATCTTCGCTCGAGGATACGTTGGATGTGACCGACCCGCGCGGACAGGAAGCCGTGTCATCACTGTTCGAGCGTCTGTCGTTGCAACACGCCATTGCACAACTCACCGCCGAGCAGCAGCATGTGTTGATGTTGAAGTTTTTTGGTGATATGACCAACCAGGAGATTGCAGCAACGATCGGCAAAACTGAGGGTGCAGTTAAGGCGTTGCAACATCGCGCCATTCAAACATTGCAGCAGATCCTCAACCAGGAATATGCGTCCGCTGAGTCGTTGATGGCTCGCGCCGTCGGCGGTGCGGATGCTTCCTGATTGCTGTCTGACTTCGTTGCAATTGTGGTGAATGATGGTTCGTCGCAGTCAACAACTGGCAATTCCAGACGTGTTCGATGAAGCGCTTGATCGTTTGTTGCGCGGCGCAAGCATCGATGAATGCCTGGCGCGCCATCCGCAGGGCGCTGCAGATCTTGAATCATTGCTGCAGATAGCAGGCATGGTGCGCAATGAGGCGGCGCTGCCCCTGCCGCCGGAACTGGAACGCTGGCTGCCAACCGGCGCTCAGGAGTTTTCTGCAATTGCCAGCCAGATGCTGGCACAGCAGCAGAGAACCCGCCGTCTGCTGCGTCCTCTCCGTAAGGCTGCGGTTCAGCGCGTGCTGGCAGGCGCCCTGGCAATGACGGTGGTGCTGGCGTCGGTCGACACGGCGTCTGCGCAGAGTCTGCCCGGTGATCCGCTGTATGTCTGGAAGGTGGCGCGTGAGGATCTGACGCTCTCCATGACTGCCGATCCGGTGCAGCGCAGCCAGTTGCATATCGATTATGCCCGCCGCCGTATGCTCGAAATTGAGCGGCTGATCGCCAGCGGCGATGCGGTCGATCCACAGACGCTCAGAGAACCGCTCGACCTCCTTGGCGGTCATGTCCGCAGCGCTGTGATTGAAAGTCGTGAAATTGGCGCCGCAGATGTGTCGGTCAATGTAGCCGCGCTGATCAATGAGGTGCGGACGACGCTTTCTCAACTCGCGTCGAAAGTCCCGGATGCGGATCCGCTGATTGGCGCCGTGCAGGAGCAGATCGATGCGATGATTGAACCAACGGCATCGCCGCCTGCAACCTCAATCCCGCTGGCATCGCCAGCGCCAGCGTCAGCGACGCCGGCTCCGGCATCCGCTGATACGCCAACCCCGTCGTCTGATCAGCCAGATACCGACTCGACAGAGCGTGTTCCCACGATTGAGGATTATCCTGCGCCTGGCGGCGATGCGACGCATACCGTGGCGACCCCGCTGCCAACGGCGCGCCCGCCGCGCCCGTCGCCGACGCCAGGGCAGGTTGC
>DAOTWI010000285.1:0-4309 GCA_034436075.1 Roseiflexus sp. | reverse complement strand
GGGCGCGGCAGCGCCGCGCCCCTACATTCGCACCTGTCACCTGCAACCCTCTTCCCCAACCGGCAAGAAAGTGTTATACTGACACCAAATCGGTTGACCCTGCCACGATACCGAAAGGGAAGTTCTATGCGCCCCTTCAACTCGATCTACACCCACGGCTTTATCCGCGCTGCCGTCTGCATTCCATCCCTGCGCGTCGCCGATCCGGTCTACAATGCCAGCCGCACGCTGGCGCTCGCCGAACGCGCCAGCGCCGCCAATGCCGCCATCGCCCTCTTCCCCGAACTCGGTCTTTCCGCGTATACCTGCGATGATCTGTTCCAGCAGGACGCACTGCTCGAAGGCGTTCTGGAAGCGATCCATCGTCTGCGCGACGCCAGCCGCGCACTGACGCCGGTGCTGCTGGTTGGTGCGCCGTTGCGCATTGATGGCGGATTGTACAACTGCGCAGTCGTCATCTATCGCGGGCGCATCCTGGGAGTCGCGCCGAAGAGTTACGTCCCGAACTATCGCGAGTTCTACGAAAAACGACAGTTCAGCGCCGCACGCGACGCAATCCGGCAGACAGTCACGCTGGCAGGCGATACCGTGCCATTCGGCAGCGACCTGATCTTCACAGCGGAAAACGTGCCCGGCTTTGCGCTGCACGTCGAGATTTGCGAGGATGTGTGGGTTCCCGCGCCGCCGAGCACATTTGCTGCGCTGGCAGGCGCAACCATCCTCGCCAACCTCTCCGCCAGCAACATCACCATCGGCAAAGCCGACTACCGGCGCATGCTGTGCGCCGCGCAATCCGGCGTCTGCCTGGCTGCCTACCTCTACTCCGCCGCCGGTCCTGGCGAATCGACGACCGACCTGGCGTGGGATGGGCATGCGCTCATCTACGAACTTGGCGAACTGCTGGCGGAAAGCGAGCGCTTCGCCCACGACGAACAGATCATCACCGCTGACATCGACCTGGAGCGGATTGTCCAGGAACGGATGCGCACCACCAGTTTCGCCGATTCGGCGGGTGATCACCGCGAGCGCCTGCGCGCTATGCGGCGCATTCCGTTCACATTCGAGACTCCTACCGGCGATGTGCCGCTGCACCGCGCCATTGCCCGCTTCCCCTACGTCCCCGGCGACCCGGTTCGCCGTGACGAACGCTGCTATGAAGCGTACAACATCCAGGTTCACGGCTTGATGAAGCGTCTTGCCAGCGCCGGCATCGAAAAAGTCGTGATCGGCGTGTCCGGCGGGCTGGACTCCACGCAGGCGTTGATTGTCGCGGCGCGCACAATGGACCGGCTCAACCTCCCGCGCACAAACATTCTGGCATACACAATGCCAGGGTTCGCCACCAGCGAGATCACGCTGACCAATGCGCGCAACCTGATGCGCGCGCTCGGCGTCAGCGCGGGAGAAATCGACATTCGACCGTCGTGCATGCAGATGCTGCGCGACATCGGGCATCCGTTTGCGCGGGGTGAACCGGTCTATGATGTCACCTTCGAGAACGTGCAGGCGGGTGATCGCACATCGCACCTCTTCCGCCTGGCGAACATGCACGGCGCGCTCGTCGTCGGCACCGGCGACCTGAGCGAACTGGCGCTCGGCTGGGCAACCTACGGCGTCGGCGATCATATGTCGCACTACAACGTCAATGCGTCGGTGCCGAAGACTCTCATCCAGCACCTCATTCGCTGGGTGGCCGACTCGGGGCAGTTCGATGAATCCACGAGCGCCATTTTGCGTTCCATTCTCAGCACTGAGATTTCACCCGAACTGGTGCCGCCTGGCGGCTCGGACTGTTCGCGCCCGGCGCAGAGCACCCAGGCAATCATCGGTCCTTACGAGTTGCAGGACTTCAACCTGTTCTACATCACGCGCTACGGTTTTCGTCCGAGCAAGGTCGCCTTTCTTGCCTGGAACGCCTGGCGCGACGCAGCCCGCGGCGAGTGGCCCGCCGGGTTGCCCGGCGATGAGCGTCGCCAGTACGATCTGGCGACCATCCGGCGCTGGCTCGAGGTCTTTCTGTGGCGCTTCTTCAAACTCAGCCAGTTCAAGCGTTCGGCGTTGCCGAACGGTCCGAAAGTCGGTTCCGGCGGCTCGCTCTCACCACGCGGCGACTGGCGCGCGCCAAGTGATGCAGAGGCGGATGTGTGGCTCGACGAACTGCGCCGGAACGTTCCAGACTGCATTCCTTCATTGAGTAATCGAGCAGAGGGTGCATAATATCGCATGCGTTGACCCATCGTGCGGTTGGCGTTGGCTAAGCCTGTCGAAGCCAACGCCAATCGCTTCACAGGCTGAATTCGTCCAGACTCAGGTTGATCACCCTATCAGAAACGCCTGGCGTTGTGCACAGCGAGAACCAGCGATCAGCAACAATGCCATAACAGAGGAGAGCGTTGCGCCTCCATGTGAGTCGCTCCGACAGATCGTATGGGAAAACCTTATCCATACCTGCGACGCAACGCCGGTTGACAAATGCCGGTCATAGAGTATCATTGCAGCGACGCATTCCGCAGAGGAGAAGCATCTATGACCGAAGAACCCAGTCTTCCTCTCCGCTTCGGCATCATTGGCAGCGCTGCCGGCATTGCCGAAACGCATCTGAAAGCGCTTACCCAACTTCCTGGCGCACTCATCGCTGGCATGGCGGATGTTGCTGTTGAACGCGGCGAGGCGCGCGCGCAAGCCTTCGGCTGCCCCTTCTTCGCTGATCACCGCGCCATGCTCGACGCGGTTCGCCCTGATGTCGCCGTGATCTGCGCGCCGCACCCGTTCCATGCCGCGCTGGCCATTGATTGCCTGGAAGCCGGTGCGCATGTGCTGGTCGAGAAGCCGCTGGCGGTCAGCGTCTCCGAAGCGGATGCCATGATCGCCGCTGCGGATCGCGCCGGACGCATTCTGGCGGTCTGTTTTCAGCAACGATTTCGCCCGGTTGTTGAGTACGCCCGCGTCCTGATCGAGGCTGGCGAGATCGGCGAGATCGTGCGCGTGCTATGCGTTGAACCATGGTTTCGCACCCAGTTCTATTACAACTCGGCAGCCTGGCGCGGCACATGGCGCGGCGAAGGCGGCGGCGTGCTCATGAACCAGGGTCCCCATCCGCTCGATCTGCTCTGCCACCTGGCTGGTCCGCCAGCGAAAGTCTGGGGATGGGTGCGCACGCTGGGGCACGCCATCGAGTGCGAGGATGTCGCGCAGGCGCTGCTGGAATATCCCAACGGCGCGCCCGGCTATATCTACTTCAGCACCGTCGAAGCCGGTTCGCCGCAGCGCACTGAAATCGCTGGCGACCGCGGCGCTATCGAACTGACGAGAGATAACCTGACCATCCGCCGCTTCGCCACGCCGCTCAGCGAGTATCGCGTCACCGTGCAGGAGATGTGGAGCCAGCCGCAGGTGCAGACCGAAACGCTCCACCTCCCTGGCGACGGCGGCGGGCACCTGTCCGTCTACCGCGACCTGGCGGCTGCCATCGCGGAAGGGCGACGTCCGCGTTGCGATGCACGCGAGGCGCGCATGTCGCTCGAACTCGCTAATGCAGTGATCTCCTCAGGCATCACCGGGCAGGCAGTCACACTGCCGCTCGACCGCCAGGCGTATGACGCGCTGCTCGATGACCTTCGAGCGGGAAGGAAAAGACTGTGAGCGAGGCAGAGATTCGTTTCGGCATCATTGGCGCCGGAGTTGCCGGGCGCTACCATGCCCAGGCGATTGCACAGACGCCTGGCGCCCAGTTGGTCGCCGTCTGCGCCGGTCGTCCCGAACGGGCTGCAACGCTGGCAGACGCCTTTGGCGCAAGTGTTGAACCTGATGTGGACACGCTTCTGGTGCGCAGCGATATCGATGCAGTCTGCATCTGCACCCCAAGCGGGCAACATGCTGCACAAGGCATCGCCGCAGCGCAGGCCGGCAAGCACGTGCTGGTCGAGAAACCAATCGCCATCACCCTGGCTGACGCCGATGCCCTGATCGACGCCTGCCGCGCAGCAGGCGTTCATCTCGGCGTTGCGCTTCAGCGCCGCACCGACCCGGATTTCTGCGCGGCGCGTGATGCAATCGCGGCAGGCGCATTTGGACGGCTGGCGCTTGGCGCCATCACCGTCCCCTACCTGCGCACCCAGGAATACTACGACTCGGCGGACTGGCGCGGCACGTGGGCGCTCGACGGCGGCGGCGCGCTGATGAACCAGGGCATCCATCTCGTTGATCTCCTCCTCTGGCTCATGGGCGACGATGTGGTTGAGGTGCAGGCATACACAGCAACGCTGGCGCGCGCGATTGAAGTCGAAGATTGCGTCAGCGCCGCGTTGCG
>DAOTWI010000284.1:0-6658 GCA_034436075.1 Roseiflexus sp. | reverse complement strand
CCCCCCCCGCCGATCCGCATGCGATGGCGCGGATCGGGTTCCTGCCAGAGCATTTCCGCTTCCATGAATGGCTCCAGGCTGCCGAATTCCTCGACCTGCACGCGCGCCTGAGCGGTCTTCCCGCGTCGGCGCGGCAGCGGCGCATCCCCGAAGTCCTGGCGCTCGTCGGATTGTTGGAGCATGCGCGGCGCCCGCTTGCCGATTTCTCCAAAGGCATGCTCCAGCGCATCGGACTGGCGCAGGCGCTCATTCACGAACCGGAACTCGTGTTTCTCGATGAGCCAACCTCGGCGCTCGACCCATTCGGGCGCATGCTGGTGCGCAACATCATCCGCGACCTGCGCGCGCGCGGCACAACAGTGTTCCTCAACTCTCACCTGCTCGGCGAGGTTGAGCTGACGTGTGATCGGGCAGCGTTCATCCGCGAAGGGCGCGTGCTGCGCACCCTGAGCCTGCACGACGCCGCAGCCGGTAGGGTGCGGGTGACGCTACGGGTGGCGGGCGCATCGAACGGGCTGCTGGCATCCCTGGCGGCGTTCTGCGCCAATGGCGGCGCGCCGCAGGAAACATCGCCAGGGATGATCGAACTGGAAGTCGCCAGCGAGGACGCACTGCCACAGATCGCTGAGCATGTCGTTGCAAGCGGCGCGCGCCTCTACGCCCTCACGCCGCAGCGCGTCTCACTCGAACAACTCTTCCTCGAAATCGTCGGCGCCGATGATAGCGGGCAGTGAGTTTGCAGGGGCAGGTCCCCCGCGCGGGCGCCCCTACATCGGACGCCTCCGTCATTGTAGGGGCAGGCCCCCGTGCCTGCCCCCTGTGCGGGCGCCCACCAGGGGCGCCCCTACCGCCAACCCACCCACATCCGTCGGGGCAGGTCCCCCGTACCTGCCCGCAGCGAGCGCCCACAGAGAGGCATTCTCACTGTCCACATTTGTCACTTTATCCTTGTCGAAGCGCTCTTCTCCGCACTGCTGCGCCTCCGATCAGGAGCGCGAGCGCCCCAGCGACCAACCAGCCGATGCCAGGACCTGTCTCGCCAGTGACCGGCAGGGCTGCGGGCACGGCGGATGGCCGGCGCGTCAGCACCCACGCCGCAAAGTCGGCTTTGGGCTGAGCGTCCATCGGTCCAAACAGGTCGGTGAAGCGGCTAGGGACTGGGTACAGCGCATGTCCAAGCCCGGGGTAGACCTTCAGCGTGTACTCCGGGTTGCTGGCGAAGGCCTGATCCAGACCACGCACATTCCGCACCCGCACAGCGGTGTCCGCCTCACCCTGGAGCACCAGCACCGGAATGCGCACATTCGCTGCCTGCTCTGCAACGCTCGGGAGCTGGCCAAACGTCTTTGCCAGTTCGCCGGCTGCGACCAGACGCTCCAGATTTGGAATAACCTCTGCATCGATCTCCAGCACGCCATCACCGTTGACGTCCAGCAGCGGGTTGACCTTGATGGTATCGGGACTCGCCGGGTCCTGCAGATCGGCTGCCGAGAACTTTGCGAATGTGGCGTCCCCTTCCTGCGCTTGCCGCAACACCTCGGGGGTGATTCGTCCATCGGGTGCAAACTGGCGCAGATAGGGCAGGGTGTTGTCCAGGTAATCTTCGATGAACACCTGCATTTCGGTCGAAGCCGTTGGTCCCTGCACAATAACCCCGGCCAGGTCGGGGCGTCGACTGGCGACATAGGTGACGATCTGGCTGCTGTAGCTCCAGCCATAGATGACGATCCGCGCCGGATCGACACGTCGCATGCGTCGCACGGCATTGATCACCCGCTCGACATCCGCCGCGTGATCGGACATTTTCAGCGCGACCAACCGCGGGCCCAAAGCGTCGTCGGGTCCTGTCACATAGCGCGCGTTATAGCGCACAACCGCAATGCCACGACTCGAGAGAGACTCCGCCAGATCTTTGAAGTACTCCACGCCGGGACCAATGCCAGCATCGGCGGAAATGGTAAAGTCCATCTCGCCGGGATAGACCAGGATCACCGTCGGGAACGGCCCGGCCTGACCGGACGGGTAGGTCAGTTTCGCTTTGCTGACTCAGCCGTCGCCGAGCCTGACGGTGACGTTTTCTTCGGCGACGGCGACAGGTGCGCTCTGGGCGGAGGCGGAGAGTATGGTGAGCAGCGCCATGGCGATCAGTGCGACAATAAGGACTGCGTTCATCCGTGTTCGCATAGGGTTGCTCCTTTCTTTTGCGTACCACCAACGGGACGATTGCACCTTATCAGAGATTTGCCGCTCAAGGAAGGAGCAAAGGGATACCATTACGGATACTATTTCGCGCCAATGGCGATCTCGCCAGCGATGCTCTGGCGCCTGCGTCTCTACCGCATACATGGCATGCATGGTATGATATGCCTGGATTACTCCATTATCACGAGGTCCGCGCATGGAACGTCTTGGGTTCATCGGACTGGGGCGCATGGGTCAGGCGATGGCGGGGCGCTTGCTGGCGGCAGGGTTTCCGCTGACGGTTCATAATCGGACGCGCTCACGCGCGAATGCGCTGGTTGACGCAGGCGCGGTCTGGGCAGACTCCCCCTCCGAAGTGACAGCGCGCAGTGACATCATCTTCACCATCCTGACCGATGAGCAGGCGGTCGAAACCGTCTATCGCGGTCAGCATGGATTGCTCGCCGCAGATGCCACCGGTCGACTGTTCATCGAAATGAGCACCATTCGCACCGCGACGATCCTGGCGCTGGCTGAGGCGGTCGAGCAGCGCGGCGCGCACCTGCTCGATGCTCCGGTATCCGGCACGGTCGCTCCGGCGCGTGAAGGGCAACTGCTGGCGCTGGTCGGCGGGCGCGCCTCTGATCTCGAACGCGCCCGACCGGCGCTTCAGATAGTGAGCAGGCGCATTATTCATCTCGGCGGACAGGGCGCCGGCACAACCATGAAACTGGCGCTCAATATGACCATGGCGTGCTTCTGGGGCGCGCTTGCCGAGTCGCTCGCCATGGGGCGGCAATTCGGGCTAAACCTTGAAGCAATGCTCGACGTTTACCTGGACTCGCCGGTGGCGCTGCCGGCATTGCGCAGCAAAACGCCGACGTTGCTCGGCGAGACGAGCGAGGTGGCGTTCGATGTCACCGGTGTGCGCAAAGATCTGCGGTCGATGGTCGCAACTGCGCAGGACGCCGGGGTTCCGGCGCCGGTTGCATCGGCTGCGCTGGCGCATTTTGCCGCAGCCACGGCTGCCGGGTATGGTGAACGCGATCTCGCGGCGGTAGCGGACTATCTGGCGGATCTGGCGCGTCGCACGGCGCGCCCTGCATTCACATTGGGCGAGCCATGATCATCACGATACGCCCCTTTACCGGCGCTGCCGACATCGAGCGGATGATTGACCTGGCGCAGACTTTCCCCGATCAGTGTCTGCGCGCGGTTGACCTGCCGTACCGTCTGGCGTCGTGGGCGCTCGACAATCCGCGCAACGCCAGCCTGTGGGAGGATGAAACCGGACATCTGCTGGGATTCGCGGTGATTCAGTTGCCGTGGCATTCGCTCGACACATGCGCGCATCCTGCGGCGTGCGACGCGGGCATCGAAGAGTTGATGCTGGTGTGGGCAACCGAACGGGCGCAAGAGATTGCCGATCAGACAAACCGAATGTTGACCATGTATGTGGATGCGTTTGAACATGACCTGGATCGGTCGGCGCTCCTTGCCGCACACGGGTTTGCGCCGGATTATCCGTCGATGATCCGCATGGCGCGTTCGCTGGATCGGGTGTTGCCAGCGCCGATCCTGCCGGTCGGGTTCACGCTGCGCCCGATTGATGGCATGGATGAGTTGCACGAGTATGTCGCGCTGCATCGCGCTGCGTTCGGCGTCGCTGACATGACGATTGAATGGCGCAAACGCACACTGTGCATGCCGCAGTACATTCCCGAACTCGACGTCGTTGCAGTCGCGCCGGATGGACGCCTGGCAGCGTTCTGCATCTGCTGGCTCGGACCAAAAGAAGGTGAGGGGTACATCGAGCCGCTTGGCGTGCATCCCGATTTCGCCGGGCTGGGGCTTGGGCGCGCCGTGCTGCTCGAAGGGCTCTGGCGATTGCAGGCGCACGGCGCGATGGTTGCGTTGATCGATCGGTACGAAGGCGACGAGAGCGCCCGCGCCTTGTACGAGTCGCTCGGGTTCCGCACTCGCCTGCGGACTGTGACCTATACCCGCCGTTTTCATGTGATTCAGAAAGTCGTGTGAATACGTTATGACCCGTGATCTCGCTCCGACCCTGACCGGTGACTACATCGAATTGCGACTGCTTCCCGAACATGATCTGCCGCGCCTGCTGAAGGTGTATCAGGGAACGCCGCTCTATTTCGACGGGCTGGGGGATCGCGCGGATCGCCTGACGCTCGATGATGTGCGCGCCCAATGGCAGCGGGCGCAGGAGTCGCCGAATCGGACCCTCTTCGGCGTGTATCATCCAGTAACGGGGCTGCTGATCGGCGCGGCGGATGTGCAGATCGGCGCGCCACGACCGGACTCGGCAGCGGTCTGGCTGCTGATCTGGGGCGGGTTTCAGCGTCAGGGGTATGGGCAGGAGTGTATGGCGCTCATCGAGTCCTGGCTCATTCCTGAGAAGGTCAACACTCTGTGCGCAATTGCAACCCATAATGAGGAAGGGATTTCCTTCCTCGAATTGCAAGGCTTCCGCCGGACGGACCTTCCTGCTGAACCGCCCATCGGTCGCGGCGATGCGTTCTGGATGTGCTGGTAGCGCCAGGGCATGGCGCATGGGGGCGAGGCGCCGCCTCGCCCCTACATGTAACCGTCCCACGTCCTACGTTCAACGTTCAACGTGTAACGTTCCCACCTTCAACCTTCAACCTCTCGCCCCTCGCCTCTTACAACACATGCACCGGATCAATATCGATTATCCATCCCGGCGGCGGGCGCAGCGCATTGAGGAGCGGCGCCGGGTCGGCGGCGCGCAGGATGAGGTGCCAGCGATACCGGTTGCGCTGGACGCGAAAGAAGGCTGGCGCCGGTCCGATAAGGCTCCAGTCGCCGGTGAGGCGTTGTGTTGCCAGCGCGCGAATCTCGTCCGCCAGCGACTCGGCGGCGCGGCGCGCACGCGCATCGCTGCCAGCGCCATAGACGAAGCGCACCAGGCGAGCGAAGGGTGGGTAGCCGGTCTGGCGGCGAAAGGCGATTTCCTCATCGTAGAAGGCGTGGTAATCGTGCTCCTGGGCAGCGCGAAGGGCATAATGTTCGGGAGCGTAGGTCTGAATAATGACGTTTGCGCCTTCTGCGCGCCGTCCCGCCCGCCCGGCGACCTGCGTCAACAATTGAAAGGTGCGTTCGCCAGCGCGAAAATCAGGAAGGTACAGCCCCGTGTCGGCGGCGACCACGCCAACCATGCTGACCATCGGCAGATCGAGACCTTTGGCAATCATCTGAGTGCCGACCAGCACATCCGCTTCGTGGCGCAGAAAGTGATCGAGCAGGCGGTCATGGTCTCCTTTCCGCCCAACGCTGTCGCGGTCCCAGCGCAATGCACGCGCGCCGGGAAAGAGCGTCGCAATCTCTTCGACCACCCGCTGCGTGCCGATGCCGAACGATTTGACGCGGGAACTCCAGCATTGCGGGCAGATCGCAGGCGGCAGTTCGCGATGATTGCACGTGTGGCAGACGAGCAGGCTGGCAGATGCAGGAGCGCGGGCATCGCGCTGCTGCCCGGAAGACTCCTGGTGCAGCGTCAGCGGCGAGGAGCAATTCGGGCAGGCGATCACATGACCGCAATCGCGACACATGAAGAACGAGGCTGAACCGCGCCGGTTGAGAAACAGAATCGCCTGCTCGCCATGCTCGAGCGTTTCCGCCAGCGCCTCTTGCATCGCGCGGCTGAAGATCGAACGGTTATTCTCTGCCAGTTCGCGCCGCATGTCGACCACCGTCACCCGTGGCAGGGGCAGTGTGCGGGTATACGGCAATCCATCAGGACCAATCGCCAGCGCAACACGATCCGGCAATTCAAGCAACCGCAACTGACGGGCGCGCGCAGCGGCATAACTCTCGACCGATGGCGTGGCGCTGCCAAGGATGAGGACGCTGCCGGTGATTGCCGCCAGGCGTTGCGCCACATCACGAGCGTGGTAGCGCGGTGCAGCGTCGTGTTTGTACGACGGCTCGTGCTCTTCGTCGACGATGATCAGCCCCAGGTTAGGGAGCGGCGCAAAGACGGCAGAGCGCGATCCAATGGCGATGCCGGCATCGCCGCGACGCAATCGCCGCCACTGATCGTACCGTTCGCCCGTTGCGAGTTCGCTATGCAGCACCGCCAGACGACCAGGGAAGCGCGCGGCGAAACGGCGCACCAGCTGGGTCGTCAGAGCGATTTCGGGGGTCAGCACGAGCGCCTGCCGCCCCAGACGCAGCGCGCGCGCAATAGCGCGCAGGTAAAGTTCGGTCTTGCCACTGCCCGTTACCCCATGCAACAGAAAGTGCATCGGTGCAGCATCAGCGTGGCGGTCTGGCGACTGCGCCGTCAGGCGGTCGATAGCGCCAGCGATCTCGTCCCACGCCTTCTGTTGCGCCAGACTCAGCGCTGGCGGCGTGTCGGGCGCAGCGGCGACGTGCGCAAGCGGATCGCGCCATACCTCACGCGCCATCATTTCGACCAGTCCCCGGCGTTCGA
>DAOTWI010000283.1:0-4385 GCA_034436075.1 Roseiflexus sp. | reverse complement strand
CCGGCGCGCACGCGCCCCAAGGCGCGGTTTCAACCGTCAGCCTGGGTATTTCATCAGCCGCCGGGCGGGACAGCGTCGGCGCAGGCCGACGCCCAGCGCGCACGCGCCCCTACTCCTCCTCTTCCTCCCCCTCCCGCTCCGCCAGTCGCCGGTCGAGCAGCAGCAGCCCGGTTCCATCGCCGTTGATCAGCTTCAGGTGCTGGATGATCTCCTGCGCGCTCTTCTCCTCTTCGACCTGCTCATCAATGAACCACTGGAGCATGCTCAGCGTGGCATAGTCGTTCTCCTGCGCCGCGAGCGCATAGATCGCGTGGATGGCGGCGGTAACCCGCTGCTCGTGCGCCAGCGCATGCTCGAAGGCGTCGAGCGGCGAGGCAAACTCGTTCTGCGGCTCGTCGATCGCGCCGAGGACGACGCGCCCATCACGATCATTGACATAATCGAAGAAGCGCAGCGCGTGCTCGCGTTCCTCCTCGCTCTGCACCCGGAACCAGTGGGCAAAGCCGGTCAGCGACAGCGACTCGAAGTATGCCGCCATCGCCATGTAGGCGTGGGACGCTGAAAATTCGTAGGTGATCTGCTTGTTGATCGCCTGCTGAATGCTCTCGCTGAGCATGGGAACGCTCCTTTCCGCTACAATACATGCAGAGGCATTATATCAGGTTCGCGGTGGGGTGCCGGGTGAAGGGTGGGACGTTGCATGTTGAACGTTGCACGTTGAACGTGGGAACCTTCCGGGCAGAGACGTTGCATTGCAACGTCTCTCCCTTGAAGGCGCCGTCTCATGAAGGTATGAACGTCGCACGTGGGCGCGGTAAAGACGTCACCGACCCTTGAGGTCTCCGCCGTGAACCTGTCCTGGTCGCGGCATCTGACCTTCGGAACAGATCTCGTTCCGGGTACGCCTCCTGTCCAACCTCAAGGGTCTTGGCGGCAGAAGAAGAGTTCCGCGTGTTCGTCGCTTGACGATCTGTGGTATACTGGAAGTATGACGCACCGCGTTATACCTGCGACTTGTGCGCAGGAGAAATATAGAGGAGGCATCGACTATGGTGCTCGATACAACCCGCGATGTCGTGCACAAGAGTCTGCTGGCGATGCTTGGCGCCATTACGCTGGCGGATGATGAACTGGAGCAATTGCTCGACCGTCTAGCGGCGCGTGGTGAACAGGTCGCCCGTGATCAGCTCAGCCATGTTGAAGCAGTTCGCAACCGGTTCGTAGGGAATGAACGGGTGTCTCTCGATGTCCAGCACGAAGGTCGCGTGCTTCAGCAGACGCTCCAGGAAGAGATCGAACGTCGCGGGCGCCTGTTCGCCGCTGCGCTCGACCTGCCGACGCGCGACTCGATCAATCTGCTTCGTGAGCGGGTCGATCAGATCAGCCGGGCGCTTGATCAGATTCTCGCAGTGCGCACTCCCCTCGCTGCGCCAACCAGCGATGGACACGCGCCGGTCGTTGCGCCGGTTGCCGTCAGTGTTCCCGAAGCGCCAGCCGAGAGCACCGTCGCCGCGCCAGTCGCGCCTGAAGCAATGGAGGAAGGCGCGGTCATCGGTGCTGAAGCGCCGGTTGAGGGTGCTGCCACTGCGCCGGTCGCGCCTGTGGCGGCGGAAGAGGGCGAAGCGTCTGCGATTTCAGAGGGGTCTGGCATGGCAGCGCCGGTTCCTGGCTACGATGCGCTCAATGCAAAACAGGCGGCGGCGCTCGTGGACGACCTGGATGGAGCAACGCTTCTTGCGCTCCGGGAGTACGAACAGGCGCACCGCAATCGCGTCACGGTGTTGCGCGCCATTGACCTGGCGCTTGCTCAGCGCAACGCCCCGTCTGCCTGATTTTGCCTGCGGAGGCGCTCCCGTGCTGTCTACCGCGTGCGCCGTTCGCGCCTGCTGTTAGAACCACAGAGACACAGAGGGCGCTCGCGAGGAGCGCCCTTCTCTTGTGTACTGCCTGCACCGTTGACACCTGCTGGTAGCACCACAGCGACACAGAGGGCGCAGAGGGCGATCGCAAGGGGCGCCCTTCTCTTGTGTACTGCCTGCGCCGTTGACACCTGCTGGTAGCACCACAAAGACACAGAGGGCACAGAGAGCGATCGCGCTGTGGCTGCTCTGACGCAGGCGACAACTTTTCCGCCATCAGAACCCTTGAAGTTCTCGCGGGGCGTCCACGGGGGACGCTCCTACGGCGACTGCCTTCGCCGTCGGATCGGGCGCCCACAGGGGGCGCCCCTGCACGTCTGCCTCGCACGTTCCGTTCCCTTAAGACCCTTGAGGTCAGCCGGGGCGTGTATGGGGCGGTAGGGACGATTCCGCTATTCAGGCGCCACGACCAGGACAGGTTCACGGCGGAGACCTCAAGGGTCGGTGACGTCTTCATCGCACCCACGTGCAACGTTTATCTCATCGAGAGACGTTGCACTGCAACGTCTCTGCCCTGAAGGTTTCCGCATTCAATGTGCAACGTTCAACATTCAACGGCCACCTTCCACCTTCCACCTGCAACCCGCACTCCCTGGCATTAACCATAAAAAAAGGGACTCTTCTCCTACTGCATTCGGGGGTGAGCAGCGTTATGATACGTGCAGGGGCGCGTATTTCGCTTGCAATGTCGATCAGCCTCTGATCAACTTCTTTCTGAAGCCTTTGTAGCCGACGGACGACAACACGCCTATGGAAGCGCTGATCTACGCCCCAACTATCCAGGCGCTCATGTGGCGCATGCCCGAAACGCAGCGGTCGACAGTCGCCAGCATGCTGCGCGCGGCTCAACCGTTACGCGCCTTTACGATCTATGCGCGCATAACGATCGACCCGGATTTCGGCGGTCTCTCAATCATCCGTCTGAATGCCGATCAGCCCTTGTGGTTCTTCGATGCGCTGGAGCGTCCTCTGCCGCTCGTCACCCGCCCGCGCGATTTCTGGTATCCGCATCTCACCGCGCACATTCGCCCTGAACGCCACCCGCGTCAGACGCGCCCTGACACGCTGGTTGTCTGGAGTCCGCCCCGCGCTCCGCTCTCCGCCGTTCGCGATAGCGTCCCTGTCCATGATCCGCGCACCGGCCACTACCTGGGGCGCGCGTTCTGGCGGGTCGATCGTGAAGGGTATTGGGGATGCTGGAGCGACTCGACCGAGAATATCGGTCCGGCGCTCACCCTGGCGGAACTGATTGCCCTCCTCAATGCGGAACGGGGTATTTTCGCCGACTGACTCCGGAGAAGGGTGTGTTGCGCCCTGGCGTCATATGCCCATCGAAAAAGTTAAAACTCATTACACTGAGATTAATGATTTCCTGATTGGAACAGGCTACTACCATCGGTCATCGTATATCTGTCATCCGGTTCTCATCTGTATGACATTCTCGTATACGCACCCAATCACTACAATGTGAGCAGAGGTGCAGAGGATACAAACGGCGTCTGCAAGCAAGCGATCTACGAGGAGACATTGATGCAGCAGAGCAGTATGTCCACGCAAGCAATGCCTCGCATTCCATCGGAGGCGTCGGTTGGCAGTATTCGTCGACGGAACGTGTCATACGAACGTGCAGATATCGACAGACAGGCGATCGCTGGCATGGATGTATCGGTGTTGCAGCGATATTGTCAGATCGAGAGCGACCGGTTCTTTCGCGGGCAGCCGCACGATACGCGCTTCGCCTATGAACTGTTCCGGCGGGCGCTCGTCGAACGGTGCGAGGCGGCGTGGGAAATCCTCTTCTACCAGTATCGCGCGCTGGTCGAGAGTTGGGTGCGGCGCAGCAGCGCATTCAGCAGCACCGGCGAGAGCAGCGAATATTTCGTCGGTTCGGTGTTCGCCCGATTCTGGCAGGCGATCACGCCGGAACGCTTTGCGTCATTTCCAACGCTGGGATCGCTCCTGCACTATCTCCAGATGTGCGCCAGTTGCGTGGTCATCGACTGCGCGCGATCGCAGTCGTGGGCGGAGGTCATTCCCGAAGCGCTGACGCCGGGGTTTGATTCCATTATCGATGCACCCGACGAAGAGGCGATTGATCGGGTGTCGCGCGAAGAGTTCTGGCATTCGATCAATGCGCTCCTGGCAGGGGATGTTGAGCGCTGCGTGATCTATCATTCATTCGTGATGGGGCGCAAGCCAGGGGAAATCTACGAGATGCGCCGCGATCTCTTCGAGAGCGTCACCGAGGTCTACAACGTCAAGCGCAACATTCTGGGGCGCCTGAGCCGCAATCGTGAACTGCGTCGCATGGCAGGGGTGTCAATGTCGTAAGGCGATGGGGTCGCCCATCCCCCGTACCGACGTTGCATTGCAACCCCGTACCGACGTTGCAATGCAACCCCCGTCGTCGTAGAGCCGTTGCATTGCAACCCCCGTCGTCGTAGAGCCGTTGCATTGCAACCCCCG
>DAOTWI010000282.1:0-7941 GCA_034436075.1 Roseiflexus sp. | reverse complement strand
TGCCTGCGGCGCCGCCGCTGGTGTCACGCTGCGTGTGGAGCGCATCTTTGCGCGTGAACACCGCCGTCGTGGCATCATCACCGATGCGGCGCGCGGCGTGACGACATTTCACGTCGCCTCGATCAATGTCCCGTTCTGTACCGCGTGCGCTGCGCGTCATATGGCGGAACGCGCGGCTGCGGATCCGCCCCCTTCTCCCCTGCGAACGACGGCAGCCATGTATGGCGTGGTCGCACTCATCGCACTCGCCGCTGCGCTGGTTTTCGGCATGTTCATCTGGAATGAACTGGCTGGCGGGTGGCGCCCCGCACTGACCTTTGCCGCTTCGATCGCGGCGGGCTGCTCCGTCTTTGCTGGCTGGTTCGTCGTTCAGTCCGTGAATGCGTGGCGTGCGAGCATCACACTGCCGCCAACGTCCATCACCGCAGCATTCGATTTCGGCGACCGGCAGATGCGCCGTTTTGAGCCGGAATGGCGTGAGTATCGCCTGCGCCACGCGGGGTATGCCCGCGCCTTCGTCCAGGCAAATGCCGCGCGCCTGTGGGACGACGAAGGTCGGCAGGCGATACGCGCCGCTCGCCTGCGCCGCATCGCTGGCTCGCTGCGGATCGTCGTCGCAGCAGCGCTGGTTGTCGTTTTCGTTTTGCTGGCGCTTCAGACCGGGACTCCGTGAACTAGTACGCAGGGCGGCTTCCGCCAAACATTGCGTGCCCGGCGCGCATCCAGTAGACGTCAACCCCCGTAAAACCGGCTTCCTCCAGCCAGCGCAGGTGATCGTACAGCCGTGACGGTGTGTCGTAGGGGACCGGATCAGTGTCCGGGTACCGGTACATGTTCCACTGCTCGCGCTCGAACGCTTCGAATCCCGCCAGATTGCCGTCGATCATCAGCGCGCGTTCACGCACGGCGCGATCCCACTCGCCAGCCGCCAGGGCGACGCCGCGCGCATCGGCAGGTTGCACCAGGTCGGCAATCACGAGAACGCCGCCAGGATCGAGCATGGCGAACAGATCACGGTAGAGGCGCCGTTTGCCGTCGTCGCTCAGATGATGAATCGCCAGCGACGACACGATGGCATGCGCGCGCATCGCAGGATCGCGCCAGTCGTGCGCCGCCAGGTCGAATTGCCGGGCGCGAAAGCGTTCTCCGTATGCAGCAAGGCGGCTGGCAGCGCGCGCTAGCATGGCCGGCGAGGCGTCCATCCCGACAACGCTGGCGGCGGTGTGGCGTTGCAGCACTTCTTCGCACAGCAACCCTTCGCCGCAACAGAGATCGAGCGCCAGCCAGGGCGTGGCGCGCGGCGGGATCAGGCTGCCTATCATGCGAATCTGATCCTCACGATCCGGCACAGCATAGCGCCCCAGATCAAGAAAGAGCGCCGAGTCGCGTTCATTCCATCCCGCAGAAGCATCCATGGCGTTCTCCCGGCTTTTAGTAACAGGACTTACGCGGTCGCCTCACAATGAGCCGCGTAACGGCTCTGTTTGCCTGCGGCAGAGCGGTATGTGTCTTCTTTTGTGGTGCAGTGCGGCGGCATTGCCGCCGCACTGCACCACCTTGATCGCAAGTGCCACGCCGCCGCATGCGCTGCGGAGATAAAAAATGCGCCGCGCAAGTCCTGTCAGTAACGTCTGCGCAGAGATCGTATAATACCATGTGCTATGAATACAGACATGATTGGCATACTCACCATCACCCTGCCCGGCTGGCTGAACGAGCGGCTGACAGCGCCAGTCCAGATACAGGGCGATGAAGATCGGATGCGATTCGTCATCGACCTGGCGCGCGAGAATATCACGCGCGGCACGGGCGGACCGTTCGCAGCAGCGGTGTTTCGCTCCGATGACGGGATGCTCGCGGCGGCTGGCGTCAACAGTGTGATGCGCCTCAACAATGCGATGCTGCACGCTGAGGTTGTGGCGTTGATGTTCGCTCAGGCGCGGGCAGGGTCGTACACACTGCGCGCCGCCGGTGCATCGTATGACCTGGTGACCTCGTGCGAGCCGTGCGCCATGTGCCTTGGCGCAACCCTCTGGAGCGGCGTGCAGCGTCTGGTCTGCGGCGCGACGCGCGACGACGCCGAGCGCGTCGGCTTCGACGAAGGACCAGTGTTTCCCGAATCATACGCCTATCTGGAGCGGCGCGGCATTACGGTTGTGCGCCAGGTGCTGCGCGCCGAAGCCGCCGGGGTGCTCGACTGGTACCTGCGCAGCGGCGGCGTTGTCTACAACGGCTGACGCTCAGGAGTTGAACATTGCGCCGCCGCCATGCCACACAACGCGCCGCAGCCAGCGACGTTTCACGCCTGCATCCGCTCCCCGCCGAACTGCGCCACGACCAGGGTGATATCGTCGTGCTGCACCGTATCGCCGATGAACGCCATCACTTCAGCAATGATACAATTGATCAGCGCATCAGGCGGAAGAGCAGCATGTGTTGCCAGGAGCGCATCAAGGCGCTCGAAGCCGAATAACTCGCCAGTCGCATTGTGCGCTTCGACCAACCCATCGGTGAAGAACAGCACCGTATCGCCCGGCGCCAGATCGACGGCGAGCGCCTCATACCTCATATCGGGTTGAATGCCGAGCGGCAGTGTTGGTCCCGGCGGATACAGATACTGGAGCGCGCCGTCTGGATGCAGCAGCACCGGCGTCAACTGCCCGGCGTTCGCCACTGCCATGCGCCCCGATGGATCGATCGTCGCGTAGCAAAGCGCCACAAAGGTGCCACGCGGCACATCGTGCGCCACGCTGCGATTCGTCTCGCGCAGCACGAGCGCCGGTTCTTCGTGATCGAACGCTTCGGCGCGACCGACCGACCGCGCCATCGCCATCAGCAGCGCCCCTGCCACGCTCTTGCCCGACGCATCGCCAATCATGACCGCAACCGAGCGGCGCTCGCCAAGCGCAAAACAGTCGAAGAAATCGCCGCCGACTTCACGGGCGGGGAGGCAGCGCGCCGCCAGCGCAATTCCCTGGCGGCGCGGCAACTCGCGCGGGAACAGGTTCGCCTGAATGCGGCGCGCGATCTCCAATTCCTGTTCGCGGCGCGCGACCGACTCGGCGTACAGGCGAGCGTTTTCGATCGCGATAGCGGCGCTGTCGGCGAAGACCTGCGCCACTTCGACATCGCGCTGCGTAAAGCGCCCTTTCCGGGTTGAGTCGATGTTCAGCACGCCGAGCACTTCGCCCTTGACGGCGAGCGGCACGCCGATCCACGATTGAATGTCGCTGAGGCGCGGTTTGAGCGCCCAGATATGCGATGTGTTGACGTCCTCGATCAGGAGCGGTTGTTTGTGCGTGACCACCCACACGGCGGCGCCCTGTTCGTTCAATGAACGATTCATCGCGTCCAGGCGCGTGGCGATATGCTCTGGAGCGACAGCGGCGGCGCGCAGCATATTCCCCTCACGCAGCATGATTGACGCGCTATCGTAGGGAATGACCTTTTTCAGTTCGCGCAGAATCACTTTGAGCACCTCGCCTGAACTGAACGCCGCGCTCAACACGCGCGCCACTTCGCGCAGCGTATCGGCGGTTCGCCGCGCCTCCTGCTCGGCGGCAAACAGCAAAACATTCTGGACGTGCAACGCCACCTGACGCGCGATTGCCGCCAGAAACCGCTCGTCGCGATCATCGAACGCATGGGGTGAGTATGCCTGGACGGTCAAGACGCCAATTGGCTGTCCCTCGCGCCCAATCAGCGGCATCCCCAGCCACGACAAGGCGATGCGCTCCGCACCAATCGCGTACACCCGCAATTCCGGGTACCGCCCGATCTCTTCGAGCAGGTTGTCGAAACGGAGCGAACGCCGGTGACGCAGCACCCACGCAGTCAACGAGTCCGGCGGCGGCGGTTGCAACTGCCAGAAGGAATGTTCCTCGCCTTCATCAATCGAAAACCCGTCGCTGATAATCTCCCGTTCAGCATCGTACACCGCTACCGAAAAAACGTCCGCACGCATGAAGCGCGCGAGTGCGCGCGCAATATGACGCAGGAGGGCGCGCAATTCCAGCGTGGTGCTTGCCGCCTGGCTGATGTCGCTCAGCGCCGACAATTCAGCGACCTGGCGTTCGCGATCGGCAAACAACCGCGCATTCTCAACGGCGATCGCGATCTGATGCCCAACCGCGCGCACAAACTCGATTTCCTGATCCTGAATCGTGCGCTGCCGGGCATTGACGAGCAGCAGAGAACCGAGCACCCGGTCACCGATCTGGAGCGGAACTGCGATCAGCGAGCGGTAGTGCAGCCCGATGCGCTCCCAGTTGTTGCTCTGCGCGAGATCATCGACGATTAACGGGCGGCGCTCCTCGATGACGCTCCGCATCAGACTGCCCGCCACCGGGATGCGCGCCAGTTGATCCACATACTCCGGCGGAAAACCATAGGCGGCAGCGAGGGTCAACTCGGTGCAGTCAGAACTGAGCAGGCGCACTGCGCCGCCGCTCACAGCGAGGTGATCGACCAGGAGCGACAGGGCGCGATCCAGCAACTCGGAGAGTGGTCGCTGCAACGCCAGTTCTTCAGCGAGCGCCGTCAGCGTCGCCAGTTCGCGTGTGCGCGCTGCAATCTGCGTCGTCAGTTCATCGCTCAGCGCACGCTGCTGCTCGACCAACGCCGCATTCTCCAGCGCGACCGCCAGCAGATTGCCGATGCGTTGCAGCAGATCGAGGCTATCGCGATCATACACGCCGGGTTGATAACTTTGAACCGAAATGACGCCAACGGTTTCGTAGCCGAGCAACAGTGGCGTCCCCATCCAGGATCGCGAGGGCTTCTGGTGGTCGCCAAAACGCTGTGGCTGAACGGTCAGCGCATGGCGTTCGTGTTGCAAGTCGTGAAACAGCAGCGGTTGGCGTTGCCGCACCAGCATTCCTGTGAGCGGACCATACGGAGTATTCTCGAGATACTCAAGAATATCCTCATCAATCAGCAAGGCGGACCGAAACATGTCGCGATGATTGGGATCGCATACCGCAAAGTATGCGGCGTCGTAGTGGAATACCGGCAGAAGCGCCTGGTGAATGGCTTCAAAAATGGCGCGCGCGTTCGGCTTTCCCAGACATGCGATACTGATCGTGCGGAGCACATCGAATGCCCGCAGGTCACGCTCCCGGTCGATACGCAACGCTTCGAGTTCCTGAGCGAGTTCAGCAAGTGGGTCGTTCACCGATGGTGTCACTGCATGCGCCCCTGACAATCGCGCGGGTTCGGTCATGATTCACATAAGTTTAATAGTCATAACAGATTTGTGCAAGCGTTCGGTTCATTGTCAATACCGGACGACCATGCTACGATATGCCGGGAACCGCTGCTCTCAAGAAAGAAAACGGCGTCTGCAATGAAATTGAAGAACCTGATCGAGCCCGGCGATCCTGAGCGGATTGCTGGCGGCTTCACATTCACCGAAGGTCCGGTCTGGCATCCTGATGGCTTCTTGATTTTCTCAGACATCCCCGCCAACCGGCAATACCGCTGGCATCCCACCGAAGGCGTCGCCGTCTGGCGCGAGCCAAGCGGCAACTCGAACGGCCTCACGCTCGACCGGCAGGGACGCATTATTGCCTGTGAACATGGCGGACGGCGCGTCTCGCGGGCTGAACCCGGCGCCGAACCGGTGACCCTGGCGGATAGATATGGCGATAAACGTCTCAATAGTCCAAACGATGTGGTCGTCAAATCGGATGGCACAATCTATTTTACCGATCCGCCCTACGGCATCGCTCTCGAAGAACGCGAGCAACCGTGCAACGGCGTGTATCGCATTCTGCCAGACGGAACCATCGAACTGCTCGTTGATGATTTCGACCGTCCGAATGGTCTGGCGTTCTCACCCGATGAAACGATCCTCTACATTGATGACTCGCCGCGTCGCCACGTGCGCGCCTTCGACGTCTTGCCCGATGGTCGCCTGGCAAATTCGCGCATCTTCGCCGACATGGATCACCCGCAGCCCGGTTCTCCCGATGGCATGAAGGTCGATATGGAAGGGAATCTGTATGTGACCGGGGCGACCGGGGTGTGGGTCTTCGAGCCAGACAGAACGTGGCTGGGTGTGATTGCGACCCCCGAACGTCCGGCAAACTGCGCGTGGGGAGATGCCGATCGACAGACGCTCTACATCACGGCGCGCACATCGCTCTACCGCATCCGCACGCGCATTCCTGGCGCGCCGGTCCCACGCTGATACTGCGTTCTAAGCGGTTTTCACAATTCTTGACTCTCGCATGCCCCATACATTCATTCGGCGTTGGCTTCGACAGGCTCAGCCAACGCTGAGCGCGGGGGGGGGTACGGCGTTGGCTTCGACAGGCTCAGCCAACGCTGAGCGCGGAGGACTAAAAAACGATAACAGCCCTGGCGGTTGCCAGGGCTGTTATCGTCCGGCTCGTGCTCAGGCTCCTGCGCTGCGTAGCAACGTACTGGTACCTGGTAAGGCGGGCTGGCGCGTTGGCACGAGATAGGCTGCAATGTCAGCTGGATTGTCGAAGTGCGACGTAAGTGCGTGATCTCGTGAGCCTGAGCGTCCTGTCGTAGTCGGCTGGGATGATTGTGTGCATTGACGACCGACTACACCATTACTATACGTCACACACTGCGCCAGAGCAATCATACAAAGGTATCTTTTTCATGAAAACACTGGTACTATGTGGAAGGCTACCGATAGTACTAGTTGATCAGAATGTTGTGTGTAACGCCTGAGTCTGTCCAGTTTCAGCGGCGCGGTATGCCGCCTCGATAATCTCGATGACATGGCGGGCATGTTCGGCAGTGACGATTGTTGGCGTCCCATCACGTATCCAGTCGATCAACTGCATGATGTCTTCCCATACGTGTTGTTCCTCGATCTCACGATGCACGCCTACAACGTGCGGCAACAGGATTTGATCGCCTTGAGGATGCGCATCTGCTTCGGCGCGTCCTGGATAATCGAAGGGCTGACCATTGAGCCTGCGACCGATGATCGATCCAGTCGCGCCAAAATAACTCCCGCTAAATCCTTCGGTCAGCATACCTGCTGGCGTGCCATACGCCAGGGCGAAGAGGTTGTTGCCGAAGTCGATCAGGATCAGGGTGGTATCATCGGCATCAACCAGATGCATAGCGCCCCTGAACTCGCGTTCGCGCAGACGCACGCCCGACATCGCCGTCACACGCCAGGCAGGACCGAGAATGCCGGTCAACGCATACAGACTGTAGACGGTCATATCGTACAGCGGTCCCCCGCCGGGTTTACGATAGTACCAGGTCGGATCGATATTCGTGAGGGGATCGGCGCCGTGGCGGACCGGCTCTTCCTCGTGATACCGTCCAAACGCTGCTCCGCATGCCGCCCAGCATAGCGTACCGATCGCCCCTTCGGCAATCAACTGCTTGATGCGCTGATTGTGCGGGCGCAGCATCTCTCCCGGCGATGCAACCATCTTGAGACCACGCGCGGCAGCGCGCTCGATCAGATTGTTCGCTTCGGCAACCGTCGTGGTCATGGTTTTGTTGAAATGGACGTGGAGACCGGCGTCGAGCGCTTTTTTTCCCTGCTCGTAGTGAAGACCGATCGGCGTAGCGATCGTGATTGCATCGACGACACCAGCCGCCAGCATATCGTCGTAGTCAGTAAAGGCGTATTCACATCCAAAGCGGGCGGCTGCAGCTGCAGCGCGCCCTGGCGCCGGATCGCACACCGCAAGCAGCCGCACGCGGTCTTGCACATCCGGCTGGCTGAGATGGGGCAGTAAGCCGCGCACAGCAACGCTGCCTGCGCCAACGACGCCAAAACGAATGACAGTGTCGTGCATATGTGGTATTCTCTGACAGGTATGGCGGAGCGTAAGCCTGATTGTATCACAGGTGTGGTGCTGCGTTTTTTGGCTCTGCCACAGCCTGCGGCAGCGTGGCGCTCCCGATTAGAATGGTGTGGCGCTGCGGCTTTGTCGCAGC
>DAOTWI010000281.1:0-2887 GCA_034436075.1 Roseiflexus sp. | reverse complement strand
GAACGGCTATCAGGCGGCGCACCGTCTGTACCACGAACGCGATGCGTATGAACCGTTCAACATTCCGATCATCTGCCTGCCCGCTTCAATCAACAACGACCTGCCCGGCTCGGAGTTGAGCATCGGCGCCGACACTGCACTGAATGCGATCGTCGAGGCGCTCGACCGGATCAAGCAGTCGGCAGTGGCGGTGCGGCGCACCTTCGTCGTCGAGGTAATGGGGCGCTACTGCGGCTACCTGGCGCTTATGAGCGGGTTGGCGTCGGGGGCGGAACGGGTCTATCTACACGAGGAAGGCGTCACGCTCGACGATCTGCGCGCCGATATTCAGGAGATGATCGAAGGGTTCCGCGCCGGAAAGCGCCTCAGTCTGGTGATTCGCAATGAGTACGCTAACCGCCTTTATACGACCGATGTGATCTGTGCGCTCTTCGAGGAAGAAGGAAAGGAGTTGTTCGATGTCCGCCGCGCGGTCCTCGGTCATTTGCAACAGGGCGGGAGTCCATCGCCGTATGACCGGATCCAGGCGACGCGCCTTGCGGCGCGCTGCATCCGCTTTCTGACCGAGGAAATGGAACGCGGCACGGCAGCCGCAGCATTTATTGGTTTCATCAACGGCAGGGTGCGCGTGTTCGATCTGGGTGAACTGCCGCACATGGTCGATGCCGCATACCGCCGGCCAAAGGAGCAGTGGTGGCGCCAGCTGGCGCCGATTGCGCGCGCGCTTGCGCAACAGAAGCACGATACGAGGGAAGCATGACACCATTCACTGTCGGACGCCTGCGTTGCGAATACCTGGATAACCCGCTGGGGATTGACGCGCCGCGCCCCCGTCTGAGCTGGCAGATGTTCAGCGACCGGCGCGGCGCCCGGCAGACAGCATACCGCATCGTGGCGGCGTCGTCCGCCGATGATGCGGCAACGGAACAAAACCTGCTCTGGGATAGCGGTCGCGTTGAGTCGGATCAGTCGATCCACGTCGCCTACGCTGGCGGACGACTCCGCTCGCGCCAGCGCGTCTTCTGGCGGGTGCAGGTGTGGGACGAACATGGCAACATCGCCGTCAGCCCGGTCGCCTGGTGGGAGATGGGGTTGCTGCGCCGTTCGGACTGGCTGGCGTCCTGGATCGGCGCGTCGCTCGTCGGCGGACGCTGGACGACAATCCCGGCGCCGTTTCTGCGTCGCGCGTTCACGCTTGACGCGCCGGTGGCGCAGGCGCGCCTCTACATCACCGCGCTTGGTCTCTACGAATGCACCATCAACGGGCAACGCATCGGGCAGGACTTCTTCACGCCGGGTTGGACCGACTACCGCCAGCGGGTGCAGTACCAGGTCTACGACGTGACCAATGCCTTGCGCGAAGGCGACAATGTGATCGGCGTCATCCTGGGCGATGGCTGGTATTGCGGGCATGTGGCATGGGCGGGGCGCCAGAACTACGGCGACCGCCCGAAACTGCTGGCGCAACTCATGATCACCCACGCCGACGGCAGCACGCAGACGATCAGCAGCAACCGCTCCTGGCGTTACGCCTTTGGTCCGATTCTGGAGAGCGACATGCTGCATGGCGAGAGTTACGATGCCCGGCTGGAGTTTCCCGGCTGGACTATGCCCGGTTTCGATGACAGCGCCTGGCAACCGGTGGAACTGTTCGCCCCACCCGACATCGCACTGGTCGCCACGCGCGGTCCAACGGTTCAGCGGCATGAAGAACTGCGCCCGATACAGCCGCCGACCGCCTTCCGCTCGCACCAGGCGACGCGCTGGGTCTTCGATCTGGGGCAGAACATGGTCGGATGGGTCCGGCTGCGCGTGCGGGGTCCGGCAGGAACGACGGTGACGATCCGTTATGCGGAGGTTCTCAACCCGGACGGCACGATCTACACCGCCAACCTGCGCAGCGCGCGCGCGACCGACCACTACACCCTGCGTGGTGATGGCGAAGAGGTCTGGGAACCGCGCTTCACTTTCCATGGCTTCCGGTATGTCGAACTCTCCGGCTATCCTGGCGCTCCCAGCATCGACGCCGTGACCGGGATCGTCGTCCATTCCGCTACGCCGCCGATCGGCGAGTTCAGTTGTTCCGACCCGCTGATCAATCAGTTGCAGCACAACATCGTGTGGGGACAGAAGGGCAACTTCCTCGATGTGCCGACCGACTGCCCGCAGCGTGATGAGCGCCTGGGGTGGACCGGCGATGCGCAGGTGTTTATTCGCACCGCGGCGTTCAATATGAACGTTGCGCCGTTCTTTACGAAGTGGACCCAGGACCTGGAAGACGCGCAGAGTCCCGAAGGGGCGTACCCGCCGGTGGCGCCGCTGGCGGGCATCAGCGGGTTGACCGACGGCGGGCCGGCATGGGCGGATGCGGGGATCATCTGTCCCTGGACGATCTATCTGTGTTATGGCGACGCGCGCCTGCTCGAAACGCACTACCCTTCGATGCAGCGGTTCATCGAATACCTGGAGCGGAGCAGCCGCGATTTCATTCGCTGTTACGAGGAGTATCCCGGCTTCCGCGGCTTCGGCGACTGGCTGGCGCTCGACGGGAGCGGCAAAGTTGACGGCGGCACGGCGAAGGACCTGATCGGCACAGCATTCTTTGCACACTGCGCCCGGCTGATGAGCCGCATCGCCGCGATCCTCGGACATCAGCGCGATGCCGTCCGCTACCGTCGACTGTTCGAGCGCGTACGAGAGGCGTTTATCACGCACTATGTCACTCGTGCGGGGCGCATAACAGGCGAAACACAGACCGGGTACGTCCTGGCGCTGCACTTCGACCTGCTGCCGCCGGAGGTGCGCCCGGCAGCGGCGGATGCGCTGGCGCGCGACATCCTGGCGCGCGACACCCATCTGTCCACTGGTTTTGTCGGCACGCCCTACC
>DAOTWI010000280.1:0-3960 GCA_034436075.1 Roseiflexus sp. | reverse complement strand
GCATCGCCCACAACAGCGCGGCGCGCCGCGCCCACACAGGCATCGCGCGGCGATGCCATAAGAAGGAGGAGCGTCATGCGTCATCATCATCTGTCAACAACATTCCTGATCTGCGGCGCACTGCTGCTCATCGTCGGGATCAACGCCCTGCTGCCAGGCGCAGCATATGCGCAGCAGGACCCAGTGCCCGCGCCCTCGCCGCGCCCGGCGTTGCAGTTTACCGAGCAGAGCAGCGGCGGATCGTCGGCGCCGGATCGCTCGGCAATCCCCGGTCACATTGGCGGCACCGTGATCGATGTCGTCAGCAGCGCCCCGGTTCCGGGCATGCCCGTGCGGGTTGGCGATAACGTCGTGATTACTGACCAGGACGGCAACTACGGCATCTGGGTGTCGCCAGGGACGTATCTGGTCAATGTGGCGCCAGCGCCAGGAGGTGGAACGATTGTTGACAGACCGGCAACCGTGGTTGTCGAGCCGGAAACGCCCGTCATCCAACACCTGCGCGTGGCATTGCCCGTTCCCGAAGTCAAAGCCGCCGAACCGGTCGTCGAAGAAGCGCCGCGCCGCCTCCCGCGCACCAATGATGCCGCAGATGTTACCTGGGTGTGGGTGTCATTTGGTATACTGTTGATAGGCGCTGGCGTAGTTCTGGGCATGCTGCCGGCAGGCAGGCGCGCCCTGGCGACGAGCGCAGCAGGGATCGCACAACTGAGCAACCAGGCGCTCCTCCAGAAGTTGTTGTCCGAACGACCGGCAAAGCGTTCAGCGCAGGACGATGCACTGCTCAGGGAACTTCTCGAATCGCAGGAATGAAGCTATCTGCTCAGGCGACTCGCACCAGACGACTCCGGCAGATCAATCGTCTGGTGCGTGCTAACCTGTACGATTTCCAGCTGCTCCTCCGCGAGTCATGGCTGGTGCTGGTAGCGTTCGTTCTTCTCGCGGGCATGACCTCGACCTACCTCGCCTTTTTCTACCCCGAAACGGCCGAGTCCTCCCGTCCTCAGGGACTGCCCGAAGCGCTCTACGAGACGCTCACGCTGATGACGTTGCAGAGCGATCTGGATTTTCCGCGCGGCGATCTGCCCGGTGAATTGATCTTCTTTCTGACGCCGCTCCTCGGTCTGGCGCTGATCTTCCAGAGCGTGCTGAACTTCGGGCGCCTGTTGCTCGACAAGGGGAGCCGCCGTGAAGCCTGGCAAGTGGCGCTGGCTTCCACCTACCACGACCATATCATCGTCTGCGGATTGGGGCGTGTCGGGTTGCGCATTGTGACGCAATTGCACGCCGCGGGCTATGAAACGGTCGTTGTCGAACGCGACTGGAGCAGCGAGTTCGTGCCGCGCGTGCTGAACCTTGGCGTGCCCGTCGTTCTGGGGGATGCGCGCGAAGCGACCATTCTGCGGCAGGCGGGGATTATGCAGGCGCGCGCAGTCGTTGCTGCGATCAACGATGACCTGTTGAATGTCGAAATCGCGCTAGGGGCGCGCGGGGTTCGCCCGGATGTGCGCGTTGTGCTGCGCGTCTTCAATGAAGAACTGGATCGCAACCTCGAAAAGGCGCTCGGTCGGAATAGCGCCTTTAGCGCCTCGGCGATCGCCGCGCCAACCTGTGCCGCAGCAGCCGTCAGCCGCGAAATCGACTACGCGCTGACGGTTGGGAACACCCAATTGGGCGTTGCGCAGATCGTTGTCCAGAAGGAGAGCCAGATTTCCGGATTTGTCCGCGCAGTCGAAGAGATGACGTATGTGCGCATCCTGCATCATGTCAGCCAGGAAGGGCGGTACATGCACTACCAGTCGCTCAGCCAGTTGAGCGCCGGTGATCGGATTACCGTGATCGGGACGCTCGAACGCATCGAAGATATGCGCCAGCGCAACATTCCGTTGAGCAAAGTGGCGTTTCTCAAAACCGAACGACTGGTGCGACCGACCGAGCGATACAACACGGTCATCGTCTGTGGTCTGGGCAAGATCGGGTTTCGGGTCGTCAAACAGTTGCACAGCCTGAACCCGCGCCCACGGATCGTCGTCGTGCGTCTGGGGACGAATGATCGCCCTGAATTTGTGCAGCAGATCAGGCAACTCGACGGCGTCGTCGATATGATCGGCGATGCCCGCAATCTTGAGGTGCTCTGTCGCGCCGGTCTTGATGAAGCCTACTCGGTTGCGGCGTTGACCTCCGACGACCTGCAGAATGTGCAGATCACGCTGGCGGCGCGGCGTCATCGACCGGATGTCCACATCGTGCTGCGCACATTCAGCGACGCACTGGCGGAGCGGCTGGCAGAGATGTTTGGCATTCACACAACGTACAGCACCTCGGCGCTGGCGGGTCCGACCATGGCGGCGGCGGCGCTGGCAGGCGACATCAGCCAGGCGTTTTTCGTCGGCGGGCGGATTTTTGCAACCGAGGAAGCGCATCTCTCCGACAAACATCCCTTTGTCAACATACGCATCGACGATCTGCGCGAGCGGTACACCACCCTGGTGCTCGAAGTCCGGCGCGACGGTCGATCCATGCTGTTGCCCGATCTCGACCTGCGCCTTCAAAACGGCGATCGGGCAACCCTGCTGGCGCCAATCGACATGATCCAGCGTCTGCGACAGGTTAGAGATTAGGGGTTAGAGGTTAGAGGCGCCGTGTTCAACGTTCAACCTTCAACGTGAAACGTTCGCACCTCACGCCTCACGCCTCTTGCCCCTCGCCTCACGCCTTCGACACTCGTTACTCCCGCCGCAGGCGCTGCATCATGCGCGCATAGAAGGTGCTCTGCGGATAGACGCGCGCAAAGGTGCAACAACGCTGCGAGCGCCGGACAATGACGCGATCCCCTTCGTGCAGGGCGATATGGTCGTGCCCGTCGGCGGAGAAGCCCGCCGGGTGACGGCTCTGCAACGTCAGGGTTACCACGGCATCCTCGTGCAGCACCAGCGACGGAACATTCGTCAGGTGCGCAGCCACCGGCACCAGCACCAGAGCCGTCGAGCGCGGATCCATGATCGGACCGCCGGCCGCCAGTGCGTATGCCGTCGAGCCGGTGGCGCTGGCGACGATCACCCCGTCGGCGTGATAGGTCGTCAGGCGCGCATCATAGATCTCGACATCGACGAACACGGTGCGGTTGATGTCGCCGCGCGCCACAATAATTTCATTGAGCGCCAGGATCGGCGAGACGGTAATGCCATCGGCGCGCCGCACCGTCGCCTCGACCAGCGTGCGCGAATCGAGCCAGAAGCGTCCCGCGAGCATGTCCTCAAGCCCCTGGTAGAGGGTTGCTGGTTCCAGTTCCGCCATGAAATTGAGCCGCCCAAGCGCAACCGGCAGCACCGGCACGCCGCTGGGAATGGCAAGGCGCGCGGCGCGCAGCACCGTGCCATCGCCGCCAAGCGCGAGCACCAGGTCGGTATGATCGACTGCGTGCTGGGCGCGCCCTTCGTGTGACACGCCGCGCCAGACCTGGATCGAACGCGCTGTGAGCCATTCGGCGACTTCGCCGGAGACTTGCAGCGACTCCTCGGAATACGGATTGAAGATGATCGCAACCCGCTTGATCGGTTTCACGCAGCATACTCCTGCGCCGCAGCAACAACGGCATCGGCGACCTCAACGATACTGACAAGATGCGCAAATCGGGATGCAGCAGGACCAACGACCAGCAGAGGCACGGGATTGCGCGTATGCGTTGATGACGACAGGCTTTCGATGTTGCCGTGGTCGCTGGCGAGCACCAGCGTATCTCCCGGACGCATCGCTTCCAGCGCACCCCTGATCAGGCTATCGATCCGCTCCATCGCCATATGAACCTGTTCCGCGATCGAGGGCGGGGGGCGATCTGGCGCGGCAAGATGCGCCAGGCGCCCGTGACCGGCAAGGTCGGTCAGGAACGTCTCGAAGAACACCAGGTCGTACCGGGCAGTCAGGCGCGCCAGGCGCGCACCGGCGGTACGCGCCTCGACC
>DAOTWI010000279.1:0-2554 GCA_034436075.1 Roseiflexus sp. | reverse complement strand
GAAGCCGAAGCGCGTGAAGCCGAAGCGCGAGCGCGGGCGGAAGCCGAGGTGCGCCTGCGCGCGCTGGAAGAAGAACTGCGCCGGTTGCGCAGCGCGGAATGATACGATCAGGACCCCTGATTGCCTGTGCGGAACCGCCACGTAAATGAAAACGGCTGCCCCTTGTAACTGCCAGTGACCGTTACCTCAATCGTGGCATTCGGCGGGAATGCCTGGTTCGGAGTGATGGCGATTCCCTTGTGATTGACCGGCAGATCGGTCGTTGTCGTGTGCGCCAGCGCGGTTCCTGGCAGCGCGAGCAGGCTTGTGCCGGTCACAACCGGCTTCTGGTCGAAATGGGGCCAGAGCAGCGTGACAGGATAGCGCGTCGCCGGAATGTCCTGCTGATCCGGCGCCGGGTAGCGCACGGGCCAACCAGGATATGCGGCATCATCGCCGAAGCGGGCGCGCGAGAGCACGTCGAGACCGGCGGCGCTGCGCTGGCTGTTGCTGTAGAACCCAAACCCGAAGGTCGGCGTCGTCGGGTAGAGGAGCCAGAGACGATGCCCGACCGACCCCATCCATCCGTCGATCGCATGACGCGGTTGCCAACCGCTGCCCCATCCCATCCAGGCATTTCCCTTTTGCGCGCAGATTTGTCCGGCAGGCGACGCATACGGCAGCGATGGGTTCTGATTGTGGGTCAGGTCGTTATTCTCTGCCATGTAGCGCGCATGCTGGAAGCAATTGTCGTTGAGGATCGCATCGGCGGTCACCAGCGGCACGCCGGCGCGGGCACGGTAGCTGTTGACTCGCCCCAACCAGTCGTCGGGGAGCGGCGGCAGCGGGCGCGTGATGAGCGGCAGAAACACTGTCACCGGCGCCTGCGCGACGTCGGTCGGCGCGGTGACCGGAACCGGCGCTGCATCGGCAGGAGTATCCGCTGGCGGCGCATCGGGTTGAGGCGGATCGCCAAGAGTGGTTGTTCCGGGATCGGGTTCGTTATCGGTCTCAACAAACACGGCGCTGCTGGCAGCCATTGGGAACGGCGCGCGGGCAAGCGATGATGACAATGGGATCAGCGCAGCGAGCAGAAAGATGGCAATCGCAGGCAGGTGTCGGATCATAGCTCATTCGCTCGGCGGCTGAAGCGGCGGGCTACAGGTGTGAAGCCCGCCTGCGCGGACTCTGTCGGGCGATAGTGGATTATTGTCTCATACTCCATCTATTGTATTCCACGACAGCGTTTTGTCAAAACGAATCCTGACCGCACGACGGTTGGTGTTCCTGAGCGTGAGTTCCCGGTTGACTACGCCGCCAACCGTCAGAATGCCCGAATCGTTTGATGCCTGCGACGGCGAAGGAGCGCGGGATCACCACAACGAACGCTGGATGAGTCCGTTGGTTGTCGGTTCTGGTGATGATTCGTGATCGATCGGCAGCGGGTAGTTGGAAAGAAACAACTCAGCGCCTTTTTCGGCTCTGCCCTGTTTGTAGTTGTTCATACCGTACTGGAGCTCCCAGCGATGCATATATGCAAAGTGGAAGTTCTGACGGATTTCGGGAGAGTCGTCATAGGTAATCAGCCAGGAGTGTCTGCACTGCTTCATCTGTTCGGCAAATTCGAGATGATCGAAGACTTCGTGAAGCACGCCGTTCTTTCCGTACAGTCTTGATTTCATCGCCACAAAATAGGGTGGATCCAGGAAGGTAAAAATCCTCTGGTCACCGTCTTGCAATAGCTCCTTGTAATCTAAATTTGTAATCTTAACCCCTTCTAAAATCCTTCCTAATAAAGCCAGGCGTTCTATTGACGACTTTGTGAATCTACCAACGAACGCCCCTTCAGAATAACCTCCCGCCTCGACCACGCCGGAAAATGTAATTCTATTCAGGATAAAGAATCGCACTGCGCGATCAAATTCATTCATTCTCGATGTGTCCATTTCGAGTAGTTCGTAAAACAGTTCTCTTCCGTTTGATCGTTCTTCCTTTATTTTCATCACCTCACGCGCCAGTCTGATAGAGTCTTCCTGGGCGCATTTCCAGAAACAGTACAATTCAGTATTGAGATCGTTGATCCACATCTTTATATCAGGATACTTTTGTCTCAGGAAAATAAAGAAAGAACCACTGCCGACAAACGGTTCGCGGTACTCATTGAATGATTCAGGGACAAGGTGAAGCATGCGCTGGACAGCGCGTGACTTTCCACCGGGGTAGCGAAGCGGGCTTTTGATCAATCGTGCGAATGGGTAACTGCGTGTTCGCTTGGGAGAGACCCATTTTGAGTACGCCAGTGAGCCGTCAGGGACGATGATTTTGCCGCAGGGCTTGACCTTGTTGATGTCGAATTCAGCAAAGTCGTACTCTGGCAATTCTTCTGCCAGGCACGCCGTATATCGGACGTTGCTGACAAAGCCGTTGAATGTCAGAACATCCTGCTGCATGCTCTTTCACCATTCCACGCCGCGGATGACCGGTACGTCTCTCTATCATAGATCATATGAGCGAAATGAGCAAATGAACGATGCGTGCTGGGTGCAGGCATGAATTGTCAGGCGGCACCCCCCCC
>DAOTWI010000278.1:0-1725 GCA_034436075.1 Roseiflexus sp. | reverse complement strand
CGGGCGCGCCTGCTTCAGGCAGCCGACCTGGCGATCATCCTGGCGCGCGAGCCGCGCGTGGCGGAATGGGCTGAGGCGCTGGCGCGCCAGGCGCACCGCCTCCTCGATGATCTCTCCCACGACGAAACGCCAGCAGCGCCGGAAGACCCGCAGTTCCACGCCGCTATCGAACGGCTGTCGGGTTTGTGCATCGACCTGATCGCGGAGATGGATTTCCGCTTCCTCTACGATGAGCGCCGCCGCCTGTTCGCTATCGGCTACAACGTCAGCGAAGGACGGCGCGACAATTCCTACTACGACCTGCTCGCCTCCGAAGCCCGGTTGGCGAGTTTCCTCGCTATTGCACTGGGCGAGGCGCCGCAGGAGCACTGGTTCTACATCGGGCGCAAGATGTCGCCGGCTGTGGCGACGCCGACTCTGCTCGCCTGGAGCGGCACCATGTTCGAGTATCTGATGCCGCTCCTGGTGATGCGCAACTACCCCGAAACGCTGCTCGACGCGACGTACCGCGGCGCAGTCGAGCGGCAGATTGCCTACGCCGCCGAACGGGGCATTCCGTGGGGCATTTCCGAGTCGGCGTTCAATGTGCGCGACTCGCAGATGAATTATCAGTATCGCGCATTCGGCGTTCCGGGTCTCGGATTGCAGAGCGGTCTGGCGAATGATCTGGTCGTCGCGCCCTACGCGACGCTCCTGGCGTTGCAGGTCGCGCCAGCCGAAGCAGTCGCCAATCTGCGCACCCTGATGGGGTATGGCGCGTTCGGAAACTATGGCTTCTACGAGGCGATTGACTTTACGCCTGCGCGCCTGCCGCCTGGCGTGAAGAGCGCCATCGTGCAGACGTACATGGTTCATCATCAGGGCATGGGGCTGCTGGCGATCGACAATCTGTTGCACGACAACATCATGCAGCGCCGCTTCCACGCCGAGCCGATTGTGCAGGCGACCGAATTGCTCCTTCAGGAGAAGATTCCCGCCGACCGACCGCTGCCGCTGCCGCAGGAGAGCGCCATCAGCGAGATCGCGGTCACGCCCGATGTTGTGCTGGAACGTCACTTTACGACGCCGCACACTGCGGTTCCGTACGCATACATGCTCTCAAACGGCGTTCTGACCTCGATTGTGACCAATGCAGGCGGTGGCGGATGCCGTTACACGCTCCCCGAACGCACGACGTCGATTGCCGTCACCCGCTGGCGTCCCGATCCGACGCGCGATGCGTCCGGCAGTTTCGTTTACGTGCGCGACATCCGCAGCGGCGCGCTCTGGTCGCCGACGTACCAACCGTTGCGTGTCCTCGGCGAGGATTACCGCGTCACCTACGGCGCGGGGCGAGTCGAGTTTCGCCAGCAGTACGCGGGTATCGACACGCGCCTGGAAATTGCGGTATCGCCTGAAGACAACGTCGAGGTGCGCGTGTTGACGCTGGTCAACCTGACGGCGCAGCCGCGCGAACTGGAGATCACCGCATACGCCGAGATTGTGCTCGCGCCCGACGCCGCCGACGCTGCCCATCCGGTCTTCTCGAATCTCTTCATCGAGACGTCGTTCGATCCGCAGAGCGAGGCGTTGCTGGCGACGCGCCGGCCGCGCTCACCGAATGATGAGCAGCTGTGGGCGGCGCAGGCGATTGGCGTGCGCGGACGCGCTCTGGGAGAGGCGGAGTATGAAACCAACCGCCTGACGTTCATCGGGCGCGGGCGCGACCCGTCGCACCCGCAGGCG
>DAOTWI010000277.1:0-6491 GCA_034436075.1 Roseiflexus sp. | reverse complement strand
GGCGGCCTGCCCAAGCGCGTCGGGAATGCCCCAGAAATCGTAGCGGGCAGCGCCGCGCGCGCGCGCCCGCTGGATTGCGCTCCACTGAATGGCATGCTGCGCTCCGCACTGCAATCCTTCGGTCGTCGAGCCGCTGTACAGGTAGATTGCCGTCGCGCCCCACGCTGCGGTCATCGCCGTTGCAACGGTCGCGCCGTTGCGTTCTGCCAGCCACAGGTGGACGGCGTCGCCAAAGAGTTCCAGAACGCTGGCGTAGTAGGCGCGGGCGTGAATGGCGAATCTGGCGCGTGCGCCCGTTTCCTGCAGAATGGCGTAGAAGGCGTCGAGATCGGCGGATGTGTCGCCTTCCCGCACCGTCACCCCTTCCCGCGCGGCGCGTTTGATGTCGGCGCGATGCCCTTTGCTCATGCCTGCCAGCAAACGTTCAGGTTCCGGCGCCAGATCGAGATGGATGGTGCTGCGCGGCTGAATCGGCGCCATCGGCTGCATGGCGCGGTCGATCAGCGTGGCATGCAGCGCAGCAGTGCGCGGGTCGTCCTCCGCCAGATTGGGTTCGAGGCGCACAAACACTGCGCGACGCCGGCGCCCCAGGCGCATCAACTCATCGAGCAACAGCGCATCAATGTGCGTGTCGCCGCTGAAGAGCGGGCCGCGCGGCACGTACAGGGCGCTCAGACCAAACCGCTGTTTTTCGAGCGCCAGCGCGCCTGCGCGAATGATGCCGCCAACAACGACTGCTCTCAGGTGCGGCGTCCAGCCGAAACGTCCTTTCAGCGTTCCCCACCCCGACGATTGCAGCAGATGACCATCGGGGTGCGCCAGAGCGAACGCATCCCATGCCGCCCGATCCGGCGTGACAACTGCCGGTGCGGTGTGGGCTGCACGTTCTGGATGCTGCTCAATCACGCGATCCGCCATATGCGCTCGGCATACCCGTCGCGGCTCCGTGCCAGCGCCGCGTGGTATGCGGTGATGGCTGCTTCCATTGCCGTGGTTCCGCCGAACAGCGCCGCCATCTGGCTGCGGTAGGCGGCGATTGCCGCGATTTTTGTTCGCAACGCCGGGGTATCGAACAGCGCGAGTTCAGCGACCAGCGGCTTCTCGATCTCCGCCAGGCGTCGCTCAACGGCGCCGGGGGTCAGGGCATAGTTGATGTCGTCGTAGAACGCGATGCGGTCTGGCGGGCAGTCGAGCGCCGCCGCGAAGACCGCCAGGTGATCGACGTGATTGCCGGCGCCGAGCGGCGCATAGATCATCGTGTGCGGCGCGCGTTTGATCAGCCTGGTCAGCAGGTTGCGCGCCTGCGGCAGCAAGGGATCATCAGGAACCGGCGGGCGATAGAGTGTGGCGCGGCTGCGGTACGCCTCTGGCACGCGATAGATAGCGTCGAGCCAGCCGGCATAGACATAATCGACGCCGAGCAGATCCATGGCGGCGGCGTCCTCTTCCCATCGCGCGCGCAGCACCTCGTCCGGCGCGAGACCCCATTCGGCATGGAACTCGACCGCCACGGCATTGAAGATCGTGCCAGGCGGCGGAGGCGCAGTGCAAAGGGTGATCACCAGCGTCTGCGCCGGAGATGCAGCGATGGCGCCGCCGCACGACAACGCGGCATCGTCGAGGTGCGGCGAGAGGTACACACGAGAATAGCGCGTCAGATCAACGCGATCCAGATCGGTTTGCCAGGTAATCATCCGCCGCATGTCCCGGAAATGTTGACGCGAAGACGCAAAAGCGCAACGACTCGCCGATCCGCCTGTGCGTCTTCGCGCCTTTGCGTCAGCCGCGTCTGAGAACCTCTCTAATTGTTGCGCCAGTCGCCGCCGGAGAACCCTTCTTCGAGCGTCAGTTCGTCGAGCGCTTCGGCGGCTGCCTGGCTGCGCGCTTCGTCGTTGCTGCCGCTGATGCGTTGCAGGGTGCGGCGCGCCGTTTCACCGCCGATCTGACCGAGCGCCCAGATCGCCGCCAGCGCCACTTCGGTATCGGCATCGCTGCACAGGCGCACCACGCGCGATACCAGCGAGCGCGCCAGGTCTGCCATTTCGCCGGCAGCGCGCGCGGCTTCGTAGCGGAGCGCCGGGGAAGGGCTGTCGAGTTCGCGGTTGACAATCGGGAGCCAGCGGGGCAGCATCGAGCGCCCCATTGCTGTAAGGGCGCTTTCGCGCATCAGTTGATCGGGACTGGCATACGCCAGTTCGATCTGCTGTTGCACCTCATCGCTCGCTGCAAAATACCCGGCGCTCTCGATAGCGCGGCGGCGCACCTCAGTCGGCTGCGCTGGATCACAAATAAGCGCCAGTAATGCATCGTGCACCTGATCCCCGTGCGCTACGTCGATCTCTTCGATTTCCGCCATGTAGGCAAAGCGTCCAAGCGCCATCGCCGCCGCAGCGCGCACCTGATCGGCAGGGTCGTGGAGCAGCGCCAGCAGGCGCCGCAGCATTGGCAGGCTGTCGCACTCCCACAACCCCTCGATCGCGCTGGCGCGAACGGTTGCTTCGGCATCATCGAGCAGCCACTCGAACATCACCGTAAAATCGAGGTCGATGTTATCCTCGGCGAGTTCGATCATTGCGTGGGCAATCTCGATGCGGCGTTCGATGGGAATGCGCTGCCACTCGGGCCACACCGCTGCGCGATCATGCGGGTCGAGCCCGGAGAGGGAGCGCAATTCGCGCATCGACAGATGGTCGCGCGCTGCGAGGGTGCGTAGATGAGCCGCAAGATCCATAGTTGCCGTCTATCACTCCTCGTCGTCGAAATCCGCTTCGTCCTGATCCTCGTCCTCTTCTTCCTCCAGCGACGGCGGCGGCGCGTAGAACCACCACCCCGGACGGCTTTCGTCAGGGGCGAAATGGTCGCCTTCGGAGAGAAGATGGGTCAGGTACTCGCGCGACGACGGACGCAACACATTCAGGGCGACGAAGAGCGTCTCGAACGATGCCGCATACTTCGGCTCCGTGCGCGTCCCGACCGGCGCGCCGATAATCTCGAAGACGTGTTCGAGCATCAGGTCGGCTTTCCGCCGCTCATTCATCGGGAACGCCTTGAGGTTGCGCAATCGCCCGTACTGCTGCTGATTCACCAGCATATCGGTATCGACGACGCAGGCGTAGGAGATGTTGGCGAAGGTGAACTTCGGCGTCTTCTTGGTTTCGTCGAGCACCAGCAGGCGATCCTGCGTCTCCTCCTGTTCCTCGTAGGTAATGGAGAAGGTGCGCGGATCGTCGGTGCGCATCAGCGTGATGAGCGCGCCAGGAACCAGGTAATCGTGGAACAGCGCCTCGAGACCCTGCAACCACCCGCCGCGATTGCCGGTCGGGTAGCGCAGTTCAACCAGCGCGCTCACATAGTGCTGCGGCAACTCAAAGCGCAACACCGCGCTGCGCTGATCGGCGAGCAGCGGCTGCGGCAGCAGCGCCGCCAGGGCGCGGGTCAGCGGCAGGATGCCGTACTCCCACTCGAAGAACGTCAGGACGTGGCTGACCTGCCCGTTCTTGCGGATGGATTCGATGCTCTGCTCCGCCAGGCTATCGTCGAATCCTTCTTCGATGTAGCCGGCAAGTTGCCCCATTTCGCTCGCCTTGACCCGCTTGGTGCCGATGGCGGGCAGGTTACGCACCGACCAGAGGCGCGCCCCCTCGATGCCGACGAACTCAAAATCTTTTTCGCGGCTCAGGCGATAATTGAGCGCGAAGCGGAAGACCTCGTAATCGCTCTGGCGCGGATTATGGTAGAAAATGTCGGCAATGATCTGCGTATCGAGCAACGGCTCGCCGACTTCTTTGATGTAATCGCTGATGCGGCGCAGATCGTTCTTGCCGAAACTCACGAGCGCCGCTTCGGGGAACGCCTGATTGCCGAACAGCACCAGGCGACGGAGCGGGTCGTTTTCGATGGCTGTGCGCAACTGCGACATGAGCGTATTGCCGTGTTGCGCCATCAACTCCTCGACCGGACGGCGCAGATCGATCTGCAACCCGTTGGGCAGCACAATGACCGTGTTCACCTGCGCCGGCTCGGCAGGCGGAGCGACGCTGACCGGTTCCCTGACCGGCTCGCTGACACTGACCGGTTCTGCAACTTCCGGCGTTTCAACGACGGGAGCGATCGGCGTCTCGCCCGATGGTTCGACCACCACCGGGATCAATCCCGCCTGCTGCTGCCAGTATTCGGAGATAAACACCGGTTCGACCGTGGTCAGCGCCGGGCGCGTGGTGGTCACCACCACGCTGATGTCATCGACGGGAAGCGGGTTTTCCGGCTCGTACAGGCGCTGTTTGAATGTATGCGCGGTATCGACCTGCGGCGGAACGTACCGGCCGCGCCGCGACGTAATGAACACCACATCGCCATTGGTTTCCTGGCGCGCAAATACGTGATCATTCACGCGCAGCGCTTCGTCGATCAACCGCGCCGCCTCAGCCGGGTCGATCCGGCGCTGTCGCGCGTAAAAGTCCGCCAGGTTCTGCAGCGTCTGCCGGATGGGCGCATCGAAGGCGAAGAGACGTCCCTGCGCCGCCATCAACTGATAGATTTCTTCCGCCAGCGCCTGCTGCTCGTCGTTGCCGGCAAATGTCGGACGCTCAATCGTGCCTGCTGTCATGCCTGCTGTTCTCCTGCGAGCACCAGCTCGCGCAGAATTTCCAGATAACGCTCTGTCAGGCTCTGGATGTCTTGCGGCTGGCCTGTGGCGCGCACCTGCTGCGCCAGTTTGTCCAGCGCCGTTTCCCCGTACATGATGTTCTTTCCATCCATCGTGCCGCCACCCCGACTTCACTGAAATTGAAACAGACAATGCGCAGCCCGACCAATGCGCCGATGCTGCGCTGAATACATATTATACCACACTCACGAGCAATGCTCCGAATGTTTTGCAGCGTTTGACTTTTACCGTCCTTTGTGCGACAATGACCGCGTCCGGTACGCGAACAGATCGTTATTACCGCTGGTCGTGCGATAGTCCGTCAAGACAAGAGCCAAACGCAGCGCTTCGGTCCGTAGACGACCGGAAGCGCATTGTGTTGCGTAAACGTTACAGAGCGAATGCCATCAGAGCGGCCAATTTACCCATTCAGCGCGCTGGTCGGGCAGGAACGCCTCAAGCGCGCCCTGATCTTGAATGCGATCAATCCACGCATCGGCGGCGTGTTGATCCGCGGCGAGAAGGGCACTGCCAAATCAACCGCAGTGCGCGGGCTTGCCCGCCTCCTGCCGCATATCACGGTCGTCGCCGATTGCCCCTACAGCTGCCCGCCCGATCGTCCCGCCATGATGTGCGAGACGTGTGCGGCGCGGTTGCGTCGCGGCGAGGAGTTGCCGGTTGCAGAACGCCCGACGCGCCTGGTCGAATTGCCGGTCGCGGCATCGGAAGACCGGGTCGTCGGTTCGCTCGACCTCGAACACGCCCTGACGGAGGGGCAGCGCCGCTTCGAGCCAGGGTTGCTGGCGCAGGCGAACCGCGGGTTGCTGTATGTGGACGAGGTTAATCTCCTCGATGACCACCTGGTCGATGTGTTGCTCGACGCGGCGGCGATGGGGGTCAATACGGTCGAGCGTGAGGGGATCAGCGTGTCGCATCCGGCGCGGTTCATTCTGGTCGGCACGATGAACCCGGAAGAGGGTGAGTTGCGCCCGCAACTGCTGGATCGCTTCGGGTTGGTGGTCGAGATCAGCGGGTTGACCGATATCGCCGGGCGGGTGGAGGTCATCGAGCGGCGCCTGGCGTACGAGAGCGACCCGGATGCGTTCGTGGCGCACTGGCAGCAGGAAGAAGAGGCGCTGGCGCAACGCATTATCGCGGCGCGAGCGCTGTTGCCGGCAGTGACGATGTCGCGCGGCGATATGGCGGCAGTGGCGGGGCTGGCGCTCGAACTGGGAGTCGACGGTCATCGCGCCGATCTTGCCATTCTCGAAACGGCGCGCACCCACGCCGCCTGGGCAGGGCGCACGCGCCTGACGGTGGAAGATATTCGCCTGGCGGCGGAACTGGCGCTGCCTCATCGCATGCGGCGCCAGCCGTTCACTGAAGTCAGGCTTGACGAAGCGCGCGTCGGGCAGATCCTGGAGCGCGTGAAGGGCGAGATCGGCGATGAAGCGCCGCCCTCCGCCGAGCACGTAAAAAAAAAGTTGACGGCGTGACCGCCGGGCAGCCAGACGGCGAACGGCGCAGCAGCGACGAAGGTGATGCGCCGCTGCCAGCGCACGCGGCAACCGATGCTGATGCGTCGTCTGGCGGCGGCGACAAAACGCAGGGCGGCAAAACATTTACGAGTGACCCGTTCTTCCGCCCGCAGAAGATCGAAGGCGCGCGCGATCAGTTGCAGCGCCGGGCGCCGGGCAGGCGCAGTCGCACCCGCACAACCCGCAAACAGGGGCGCTATATCACCAGCCGTCCGGCGGAGCGGATCACCGACCTGGCGCTGGATGCGACCCTGCGCGAGGCGGCGCCGCAACAACGCCAGCGTCGCGCAGAGCGCGGCGTTGGCGAA
>DAOTWI010000276.1:0-3644 GCA_034436075.1 Roseiflexus sp. | reverse complement strand
ACCCGCCCGGCGGCTGAAGCCGCGGGCTCCTTCTGCGAAGCCCGCCTTCGCGGGCTCCATTGGGCGATACCGGATTATTTTCTCAAACTCCATAAGCCGCGGGCTACAGTTGCGAAGCCCGCCTTCGCGGGCTATATCGGGCAATACCGGATTATGTTCTCAAACTCCATAAGTCGCGGGCTCATGCTGCAAAGGCCGCCTTCGCGGGCTAGACCTGGCGATACCGGATTATGTTCTCAAAAACCACAAGCCGCAGGCTACAGGAAGCGAAGCCCGCCTGCGCAGGCGACCGGGCGATACCGGATTCCTTGCTCAGACGCCATACGCCACAGGCTACAGGAAGCGAAGCCCGCCTGCGCAGACCGGACCGGATTTAATTCTTTAATGTTCATAAGCCCTCACTCAGGGCGTGGAAGCCTGGGAGGGGCTTGCGTGATATCAGCCTGGGCTTCACTGCAGCGCCCCTGGCAGTGCCGCTCTTATGCTTATCAGCCCTGGTTCAGGTCTGGCAGGCTCCTGTGGGGCTGTTGTGGAATCAAGCGCCAACGGCTGCGCGCAGAGATGGCGCGACCTCGTCTGTCACCGCGCTTTTTCTCAGGGGTCTGGAGCGGCGCCAGGCGCGCGAACAAGCCCCAGAAGGGCTTTCATGCTCCTAGCGAGGGCTTCAGCCCGCAGCGAGACGGCGGTTCCTGACGAATCATGCCTGCGCCCTCAAATTACCGGTCATTGACATTCTCCTTTGTAAGTGATAGCATATATCATGCATTTATTCCCGACAATATGGACACATCTATGCCACTCTATACGTATACCTGCCCGGAATGCGAGATCGAAGTCGAAGAACTCCGCCCCTCCTGGCGCGCCGATGATCCGGTCGAGTGTCCGGTCTGCCATGGGTTGTGCGCACGCGAGCTGAGCCGATTCAGTATCCGGTCGCGCAATGCGCCAACGCCAATCTACGCCAGCCGGGAGCAGGTCGCACGCGCCCTTCACGGTCCCGGTTGCCCGTGCTGCATCCCGCGGCGGCGGTCGTAACCTTATAGAACGATCAACCAAAACCTGGACTATCACGCCTATGCCTGTGGAGCGGTTGGCGTTGGCTTCGACAGGCTCAGCCAACACCAATCACGCTCAGCCAACGCCAATCACGAGACGGTCAACACGCGCAAGATTGTTCAGTTCCAAGATACTCGTCCTCTTATGTATACTCAGGAGAGTCTGCTATGTCTGTTGAAACGCCATTGCAATCGGTTCCGGTGACCATTCTCACCGGTTTTTTGGGCGCTGGAAAAACCACGCTGCTCAACCGTATTCTCCACGCCGACCATGGCTTGCGGGTGGCGGTGCTAGTGAACGATTTCGGCAGCATCAATATCGATACGCAACTCGTCGTCGGCGTCGAAGGGGAAACGATTTCGCTCGCCAATGGCTGCATCTGCTGCACCATCCGCGGCGACCTGCTCAAGACGGCGCTGCTGCTGCTGGATCGTGAGGACCCGCCTGAATACCTGGTCATCGAGGCGAGCGGTGTGAGCGATCCGTGGGCGGTGGCGGAAACGTTTGATATTCCCGAACTGCGCCCCTTTTTCCGGCTCGACTCGGCGATCACGGTGGTCGATGCCGAATACGCACAGCAGCAGCAATACTATGAGGACCTGATCATCCATCAGATCAGCGCGGCGGATGTGGTAGTGTTGAGCAAGGTCGATCTGGTGACGGAAGAACAGTGCGCCAGGGTTGAACAGTGGGTGCGCCAGATCGTGCCGCGCGCGCGCATTCTTCCCGCTGTCCACGGCAATGTGCCGATGAACCTGATCCTCGGCGTCGGTCGCTACCGGCTCGATGTGCAGCCACAGGTGGTCGTTCCCCGCCATAATCACGAGCACGCCACGCATCACGACCACCACGACCACGAGCACGGTCCGCACTGCGAGCACGACCACGAACATGATCATCACCACGACCATGGCGCCGAGTTCAGCACATGGAGTTATGTCAGCGATCGTTCCTTTAGCTTGAAGAAGCTGCGCACCACGCTGCAGGACCTGCCAGCGACGATCTTCCGCGGCAAGGGGATTCTCTATCTGGCGGAAACGCCAGCCCGCCGCGCCATTCTGCAGATTGTCGGCGTGCGGATCACCGTGACGGTCGGAGAAGCATGGGAAAGCGCGACTCCCGGCACGCAGATGGTGTTTATTGGCACACCTGGGGGACTGGACAGCGATCAACTCAAGGCGGCGTTCGACGCATGCCTGACCGACGCGCCAGGGCAGGAACAGGTTGCCGGGCAACAATCGTGGTTCCGCCGGGTGTTTGGCGGTGTATCTGGTACAATGTAATAAAAGGAATAGAACGCGGATAGGCGCGGGTTGAGACAGACTCGTATGGAGTTTGCCTCACGCGCACTTCTTTGTGCGCTTCGTGGATAACTGATCGCGCTGTGGCGATCCACGAAGGACGCGAAGGGACGCGAAGGCTGCTTTTCTTGTTTGTGCGCTTCGCGGATGACACGTTGCACGGCTGCGATCCACGAAGGACGCGAAGGGACACGAAGGCTGCTTTTCTTATTTGTCAGCCTGGAGCGATACAGCGTTTCCTGACACATTGTGACTGCACTCTGGAGACATGCCGTTTGACCCGCCAATCGCTTGAGAAATATCAGGTCCTCATCTATCTAACCTCAATCGTTGCTGGATTGATTGTTGGTTCCATTTCGCCTGAGACTGGCGCGGCGCTGGAAATTGCGCTCTGGTATGCGCTTGGCGCGCTCATCTATGCGACGATGACGCAGATACCGCTGACGCATCTGCGTGATGCCTTTGCCGATGCCCGTTTTCTGGCGGCAGCGGTGATTGGCAACTTCGTCGTTCTGCCGCTGGCAGTCTGGGGGTTGCTCCTTGCGGCGCCTGACGATCCCGTGGTGCGCCTGGGCATTGCGATGGTTCTGCTGGTTCCATGCACCGACTGGTTTATCACCTTTACTCATCTGGGCGGCGGCGATACGAAGAGTGCGATTGCATTTGCGCCACTCAGCCTGTTACTGCAAATCGTTCTGTTGCCGTTCTATCTCTGGCTCTTCCTCGGCGAAGGCGTGGCGTTGACGCTTGCCAGCGGCGATATGCTCAAAGCGTTTGTGGGATTGATTGTGCTGCCGTTGCTGGCAGCGTTTGCGACTGAGCGATGGGTCGAGAGCGGCAGCAACCGCACTGTTCTGATTGAGCGCCTCGGATGGTTGCCGGTGCCGCTGCTGGCGATCGTCGTCTTCATCATCGCTGCATCGCAGGTCTATCTGGTCGCAGGTTCGGTCGCCTGGTTGAGTCCTCTGCTGGTCATCTTCGGCGCCTTTCTGGTCGTTGCCGGCGTGGTTGCCAGATTGTTCGCTACGCTCTTCGGGCTGCCGGTGCGCCAGGGACGGGTGCTGGCGTTCAGTTTCGGCACGCGCAATTCGTTTGTGGTGCTGCCGATGGCGCTGGCGCTTCCGCCGGGATTCGAGGTCGCGGTCGTTGTGATTGTCTTCCAGTCGCTGGTTGAATTGATCGGGATGGCGATCTATCTGTGGTGGGCGCCGCAGCGTCTGTTCCCTCTTCCAGAGTCGGTGGGCGGAGCAATGTAAATCCAGGGCGCGCCGCCGCCGTGGGCGCGGC
>DAOTWI010000275.1:0-5378 GCA_034436075.1 Roseiflexus sp. | reverse complement strand
ATGAACTTTGAGAAAATACTCCGGTATTGCCTGATAGAGCCCGCGCAGGCGGGCTTCGCAACAGGAGCCCGCGGCTTCAGCCGCCGGGCGGGTCGGCGGATAGCGGAATAATTATTCAAACTCCATCAGTCGCCGGGCTACGAGGCGGATAGCGGCATAATGATTGCCCTCTTCATCACCCATCGTTTGACAACATCGATGATATAGACTATCATCTAAAACAAAGGGCAAATCCATAACCCACCGCGAGGTTTTCCATGGCGCAGCATACGGCGCGCCCGCTGCCGGTTACGGTTCTTTCAGGGTTTCTCGGCAGCGGCAAAACGACGATCCTCAACCACGCGCTCGCCAACCGCGAAGGAATGCGGGTGGCGGTCATCGTCAATGATATGAGCGAAATCAATATCGATGCCCGCCTGGTGCGCAGCGGCGGCGCGGCGCTCAGCCGCACCGAGGAGCGCCTGATCGAAATGACGAATGGCTGCATCTGTTGCACGCTGCGCGAAGATTTGCTCGTTGAAGTTGCGCGCCTTGCCCGCGAAGGGCGCTTCGACTATCTCCTGATTGAGTCGACCGGCATCTCCGAACCGCTGCCGGTGGCAGAGACGTTTACATTTGCGGATGAAACCGGCGTCAGTCTGGCGGACCTGGCGCGCCTGGATACGATGGCGACGGTTGTCGATGCGTTCAATTTTCCGCGCGATTTCTTCTCGACCGACGATCTGCGCGATCGCGACCTGGCTGCCGGTGAGGAGGATGAACGCTCGGTCGTTGACCTGCTGGTTGATCAGGTGGAATTCGCCGATGTGCTGGTGCTGAACAAGATCGACCTGGTGACGCCGGAAGAGGCGGATCAACTCGAGGCGCTGCTGCGCAAACTGAACCCCGATGCGCATATCGTGCGCACCAGTTTTGGGCGCGTTCCGCTGCACGCAATTCTGAACACCGGGCGATTCAATTTCGAGCGTGCGGCGCAGGCGCCTGGCTGGCTCAAGGAATTGCGCGGCGAGCATACGCCGGAAACCGAAGAGTACGGCATTTCGAGTTTCGTCTATCGTGCGCGGCGTCCGTTCCATCCTCAACGCTTCTGGGACCTGATCCACGATGAATGGCCCGGCGTGTTGCGGTCAAAGGGGCTGATCTGGCTGGCAACGCGCATGGAGATCAGCGGTCTCTGGTCACAGGCAGGAAGCGCATGCCGCGTAGAGCCAGGCGGCATGTGGCGGGCGGCGCTGCCAGAGGACGAATTGCCGGACGACCCTGACGATGAAGCCTATCTGGCGCAGGTCTGGCACAGTCAGTGGGGCGATCGGCGGCAGGAACTGGTGCTGATCGGGCAGGACATGGACGAAGCGGCGCTGCGCGCACGCCTCGACGCATGCCTGCTCACCGACGACGAGATGGCCTTGGGTCCCGCAGGATGGACGCAGTTCGCCGATCCCTTCGGCGAGTGGGTGGTATGGAACCCGGAGTCGGACGATTAAGGCTGTGTATCTGTCAATGACAGGAGTTACGCGGCGGCGCGTTTTCTGGCTTCGCCAGAGCCTGCGGCAGCGTGGCGCTCTCGATCAAGGTGGTGCGGTGCGGCGGCTTTGCCGCCGCACCGCACCACAAAAGAAGATACGTACCGCTCTGCTGAAGGCGCAAAGAGCCGTCACGCGGCTCGTCCGTGAGGTGACCGCGTACCTCCTGTTTGTGAGGAGACACATGCACGACGAGACCCACGCATTCGGGACCGACTCGCCGCTCTTCCTGGCGACTCCCGGCGCCAGTGATGAACCGCTGGCGGCGCAGATTGAGCGCGCACTGCGCGAACGTCGCGCTGCCGTTGCTGATCTGCCATTGCTCACCGATGTGGCGCAGGGCGACCCCTCCCTGGCGGAGCAACTCGCGGTGCTCCATACTGGATGGGAGGTGCGCCCGCAGCCGTCGCGCGGTCTGCTTGATCGTGTCCGGCGTCGCATCGCCTGGTGGCTGCTCGAACCTGAAATCCGCCAGATTAACGCAGTTCACGCCACCCTCACACGCCTGATTGACAGCCTGATCGTCCTGGCAGACCGTGAACGCGCAGCGCGGCGACGGATCGAGGAACATCATGCGCATAAGAGCACAGAAACCAGCTAATAATAAGAATATTAAGAGAAATACCCACTTTTGTTAACCTCTATAACAAAAGCCTTACCAAAACTTTACGCCCCATGTGCTGCATTCCCCCGACTCAGACACTAGAATCATAATCGCTCCGGGATCTGTGCAACATCCAAACATATTGGGAACAAACACTGTGCGCAGAAGATGACGCGTCCTGGAGTGCGTGCCTGAAAGTAGACTCTAGAAGGAGAGGTCACCTATGGGTGGACGCGACGAGCAGGACAAACTGATCGTCCGATCGGTCGAGGGGAAAGGCAAGGAATTCGAGAGCATCCTTGAAGAACGCCTGAGCCGCCGTGACTTTCTCAAAGCCGCAGCAGTGACGTCGGGAATGGTCGTCGCGGCAACGGCGATGAACGTCGATGTCGCTGCCGCGCAGACGCGCCCGGCGCCGATGCAACCGAAGTTCGGCAAGATCGCGCCGACTGCGCCGGAGTTCGATGACGTTGTTGTTCCAGACGGTTATTTTGCTGCGACTCTCATTCGTTGGGGCGAGCCAATCTTCGCCGACGCGCCGGAGTTTGATGTCTGGACGCAGACGAAGGAGAAGCAGGAGAAGCAGTTCGGCTACAACTGCGACTATGTCGGCTACTTCCCGCTGCCATCGTATACCTCGAACAACTCGACGCGCGGTCTGCTCGTGGTGAACCATGAGTACACCAACCCGGAGTTGATGTTCCCCGGCTACAATGTCGAGAACCCCAATCCCACGCGGACGCAGGTCGACGTTGAGCTGGCGGCGCATGGCGTGTCGGTGGTCGAAATCGCTCGCGGGCGCGACGGGCGCTGGAGCGTGGTGCGCAACTCGCGGTTCAACCGTCGCCTGACCGGCTATACGCCAATGACGGTCAGCGGTCCGGCCGCCGACCACGAGTGGATGAAGACCAGCGCCGATCCGAGCGGGCGCAACGTGCTTGGTACGCTTAACAACTGCGCTGGCGGCGAGACGCCGTGGGGCACGGTGCTGACGGCGGAAGAGAACTTCCATCAGTATTTCGCCAATCTGCGCGGTCTGCCGAATAGCGACTACCGCAAGGCGATCCACGCGCGCTACGGTATGCCGAGCGGCGCCTCGGAGCGCAAGTGGGAGAATTTCCACGATCGCTTCGATGTCGTCAAGGAGCCAAACGAAGGCTTCCGCTTCGGCTGGATTGTCGAATTCGATCCGTATGATCCGAATTTCGTTCCGGTGAAGCGCACGGCGCTCGGGCGCTTCCGCCACGAAGCGGCAACCATTGCGATTGCGCCGTCTGGCCAGGTGGTGGCCTACTCCGGCGACGATGCACGCGGCGAGTATGTCTACAAGTTCGTCTCGAACGGGCGTTACAACCCGCGCAACCGCGCTGCGAACTTCAACCTGCTCGACGATGGCGTGCTGTATGTCGCGCGCTTCAATGCGGACGGCACGGGCGAATGGCTGCCGCTGGTTCACGGCTTCGGTCCGCTGAACGAGGGCAACGGCTTTATGTCGCAGGGCGACGTGCTGATCAAGACGCGCAACGCCGCTGATGCGCTCGGCGCAACGAAGATGGACCGCCCTGAGGACATCGAGACCAACCCGGTCAACAAGAAGGTCTACATTATTCTGACGAACAACAGCCAGCGTGGCGTCGGCAGCGGACCGCCGGTCGATGCCGCCAACCCGCGCGCCAACAACCGCGCCGGTCATATCATCGAGCTGACCGAGGACGGCAACAACCACGCAGCGACCCGCTTCACCTGGAACATCTTCATCCTGGCGGGTCTGCCAACCGACGAGTCGACGTTCTTCGCTGGCTACGACAAGAGCAAGGTCAGCCCGATTGGCGCGCCCGACAACATCGTCTTCGACCTGGCGGGCAACGCCTGGGTCGCCACCGACGGCGCCGCCAGCGCGATCAAACTGAATGACGGTCTGTTCGCCATCCCGGTCGCCGGTTCGGAGCGCGGGCACGTGCAGCAGTTCTTCTCGACGGTGGCAGGCAGCGAGGTGTGCGGTCCGGAGTTCACTCCTGACAACCGGACGCTCTTCCTGGCGATCCAGCATCCGGGCGAGGGCGGCACGTTCGACAAGCCGATCAGCACCTGGCCCGACCGCCAGGGTCTGCCGCGCCCGAGCGTGATCACCATCCAGGCGTTCGACAACCGCCGCATCGGCCAGTAATACGCACAGGGTATCAACACAACGAAGAGACGTTGCAATGCAACGTCTCTTCGTTGTGTTATTGATCATGCAGAGATGGTGCAATGCACCGACCCTGCGCGATGTATCATTTATACATATGCGTATTTGCGCCATACATCGTGGCGTTCGAGTTCGCCCAGCAGCGCGAACGCCACATACTGCGGCTGACGGGGGATGGTCAGCAGCGTCATGCCGGCTTCTTCTGGGGTGCGCCCGCCTTTGCGGTGGTTGCAATCACGGCAGGCGGTCACCACATTCTCCCATGTCGTTTCGCCGCCGCGCGACCGCGGCACGACGTGATCGACGGTGAGATGGGCGCGGCCAGGCTGCACGCCGCAGTACTGGCACGTCTCACGGTCGCGCATCAGGATGCTGCGGCGCGAACACGGGAGGCGCATACGGCGCGGGATGCGAATATACCGCACCAACCGGATGACCAGCGGCACTTCGAGGGAAACGCCGCGTGCGCGCAGACGCTGCTCGGCTGCTTCGACTAACTCAGCCTTATCTTGCAGCAAGAGAACAATCGCGCGACGCACGGAGATAAATTGCAGCGGCTCGTAGCTTGCGTTGAGAACGAGAACTCGTTGCCCCAAGCCATTCCCCCTTTCCAGAAGCTGCAAAGCCTGCTCCGACTCGTTGCGCTCTGGCGAAGGGGGGATGACCCTACGCTTGAGCGCCTATGACATCAGCGGCGCTCGCAGCGAGCACCACTCGCGAGGAACGCGCGACGCATTGCCTGAAAACGGAAACTCGCACCAATGCGCCCCAAACTGGCATACTCCGTATACGCCAGGTGCGATCATTGATCGTATTCCGTCTGTTATGATTGAGCGTCACGCTTGATAATCCCTTAACATCAAACGCTATTTCGTGCGTTTGTACCATATAATGACCGTATCTATAGGATACACGATGCATGTATCATCTGTCAAATAGTTTTGATGCGATGTTCTGGCGAGGCAAGAGACGAGAGGCAAGAGGCGCGAGGGGTTGCAGGTGCGAAGGTGAAAGGTTGAAGGTTGGATTGCCCCTTCGTGCGCCTTCGTGTCCTTGGTGGATG